>JANPNT010000126.1:0-3138 GCA_031427655.1 Burkholderiales bacterium | reverse complement strand
TGCCCGAGCGCCACGACGCCAGCGACTTCGATAACGTGGCAACCCAAACGAGCGCCAAAGCAGCCACGAAATGATGATCCTCTACGACTGCGCCACCGCCCCCAGCCCGCGCCGTGCGCGCATCTTCCTGGCCGAGAAAGGTGTTGTGTTTGAAACCGTGCAAATCGATCTGCGCAACGCCGAACAACTCAGCGATACCTTCCGCGCCGTCAACCCGCAGTGCACCGTGCCCGCCTTGCAAACCGACGAAGGAGCAGTGCTGACCGACAACGCAGCCATCGCTGCGTACCTGGAAGCGCACTGCCCGCAGCCGCCTTTGATGGGCATTACCGCGCTGGACAAAGCCGAGATCGCCAGTTGGAATTGGCGTGTCGAATTTGAAGGTTTGATCGCGATTGCCGAGGCGCTGCGCAACAGCGCCCCCGCCATGGTCAACCGCGCGCTGCCCGGGCCGGTGGACTACGCCCAAATTCCCGAATTGGCCCAACGCGGCTTGGTGCGAGTTCAGCAGTTCATGAGCATGCTCGACCAGCGCCTGGAAGGCCGCGACTTTGTTGCCGCCAATCAATTCAGTGTGGCCGACATCACCGCCGTGGTGGCGGTCGACTTCGCGCGCGTGGTGCGCGTGAAGCCGGGGGAGGAGCATGTGAATTTGCGGCGGTGGCGGGACGGGATGGGGGTGCGGGGGTCGATGGGGGTTTAGGGGTTGGACGAGATGCTTTTTTGGAAACACCCACCTTCCCCCGTTCGTGCGGAGCAGCTGAATGCGCCATTCGCCGTTCCGGCTGGCAAATCTTGCGGCAGGCTGTTCGAATGGGAATCCACGCAAGGTAAAGCCATTCCAAACCGGCTTCGGCTGCGGCACTCAACTGCAGATCGGGCAACGAAAGTGGCCAGCAGAATCTGTGTTCCTTTACGACTGGAAGCCATCAAAGATACCCAGCTCCGCGGCATCCTTCTGCAGGCTTTTTACGAGCGACGCAGAGGGCATTTGTTTCTTCCTAAAGTCGAAAAGTTTGGCGTCGCCGTGACAGAACAAGACATTCTTCAGGCATGCGATTGAGTCGTCAGCTGCATCGCAAAACCAGAAGAGCGAAGCCAAGAACCTCCGTCGAAAGTTTTAGAGCATCCGCTTGTCGCTGCCCTGGCCAGCGGTGCGACCGCGCTGCGTGGGTCAGTTGCGTGACACGTTGCGTTCGCCACACCAGAATCAAATTACTCACACGGGCTCCACCCCAAACAATTTCAAGTCAAAGAAGCGTGGATCGCGTTCAAGCGGAACGACGAACCGTTGCGCGCGGGCGCGTACGGCGACGTCGACGTCGACGTCATTGCGCTGATGGTCACGCTGCTGCGTCCTGTTGGTTCCACCGCTTGAGCCATTGGCTGTTCGCACTGAGTGTGTCGAATTGACGTGGCGTTTGTCGCAAGGCTTCGACAAGCTCAGCCCGTACGGGGTGGGGTGGGGCGGCGAGTTTGGAAAGCATCCACATGCACAACTCTCGGTCTGTATTTTGAAGCTGCGGAGCGTCTGCGCCGGACTTCAACACCTCAGAAAGTTTTCAGGTAATTTTTGAAATGCGGGGTGATGTGGTGAACGCAGCCATCAGCGAGTACTTCCAAGCAATGCCATTGACGCATTGACTCTATCGACGCTGCACGCTGGAAAAACAGCAGGGCAATTCATTCGCGCTGCAAACGCGACTCAGTGCAGCGTCAAAACGCACGGAAGCGCGAGGTCATCAGCAACCAGATGCAACCGCACCCATCAATCTGGCGAATCACCTGCATCACGTTCAACAAAAGGCCGCCCGTATGATTTGGTGATTGCTTCAACTCGCCCATCACTTCGCTTCGCCATGCAGTTTTTTAAACCGTCTTTCTATGCCGCCTTTGCATTCGCGCTGACCGCCTGCGCAGGTTCCAACCCGCACTTCGACGCATCCAAGCCGCATCACCGCCCCACCGGTTTCGTCAACAACTACCTCGAAAACTCAAAAATTGGCGAAGGCTTCCTGCGCTGGCAATGGGCTCGATTCAATAGCAGCTTGCCCATCGACAAGCCCGAGCGTGTGCCTCGGCAAGCGGCGGATGTGGCTTACCTCCAAGCCAACCGCACCGACACCACCGCCACCTGGTTGGGCCACGCCACCATGCTGTGGCAAATCGGCGGCAAGAACATTTTGGTAGACCCGATTTTTTCGCAGCGCGCCAGCCCGGTGAGTTTTGCGGGGCCGCCGCGTTTGACGCCCTTGCCCATGAGTTTGAGCGAGCTGCCGCACATCGACGCGGTGGTGATCAGCCACAACCACTACGACCACCTAGACCGGCCCACGGTGCTGGCGCTGCAACAACAAAAAGGTGGCGCGCCGCTGTTCATCGTGCCCTTGGGCATCAGCGATTGGTTGAAGCGCGAAGGCATCACCACGGTGCAGGGTTTGGACTGGTGGCAGCACAGCACGCTTGGCGGTGCAAATTCAGACGGCATGAAGGTGAGTTTGGTGCCCGCGCAGCATTGGTCATCGCGCACCTTGATCGACCGCCAAGAATCGCTGTGGGGCGGCTTTGTGGTGCAGCATCAGGGCTACGCGAGGTACTACAGCGGCGACACCGGCTACAGCAAAGACTTTGCCGACATCGCGGCGAAGTTCGGCAAGTTCGACTTCGCACAAATTCCTGTGGGCTGCTACGAGCCGCGCTGGTTCATGGGCAACCAACATGTGAACGAGCCCGAAGCCGTTCAAATTCACCGCGATGTGGGCAGCAAGTTGTCGGTGGGTGTGCATTGGGGCACCTTCCGGTTGTGCGACGACCCGGTGGACCAAGTAATTGACGAATTCCCCAAGGCCGTGAAAGCGGCGGGCTTGAATCCGAGCGAGTTTGTGCTGCCGGCGTTGGGTCAAACCTTTGTGCTTCAGCGTGCTGCCCAAGTGAAGCCGCAAGCTCAAGCTGCAGCTTCTGCCTTGACTGCTTCCTCGACTGCGTCTTCCTCGTCTGTCTCTTCTTCGCCTGTTTCTTCTTCGCCTAGAAACCCGCCACTCTGATGCGCCCACAGGCGCGCGTAAATGCCGCCTGCAGCGAGCAAGCTTTTGTGGTCGCCCACTTCCACCACGCGGCCTTGGTCCATCACCACCAGGC
>JANPNT010000125.1:0-10469 GCA_031427655.1 Burkholderiales bacterium | reverse complement strand
CATCAGCGTAAAAAGTGCGACCCCCGTGAGCGTGATGAGCGCGAGCGCAGCGAACATTCGCGGGATATTCAGCTGGTATCCCGCCTGCAAAATCTGGTACGCGAGGCCCGTTCCTGTGCCGCCGGTGCCGGCTACGAATTCGGCGACCACTGCGCCGATCAGCGCGAGGCCCGACGAGATTCGTAGGCCGCCAAAAAAGTAGGGCAGCGCGCTGGGTATGCGCAGGCGCAGCAGCGTTTGCCAACGCGTGGCGCGGTTCAACTTGAAGTAGCTCAGCAGCCCCGAGTTGACGCTGCGCAAGCCCAAAGTGGTGTTGCTGATGACGGGGAACAGCGCGACGATGGTGGCGCACACCACCAAGGACGCAGTCGGGTTTTTGATCCAAATGATGAGCAACGGCGCAGTGGCGACGATCGGCGTGACTTGCAGCAACACCGCATAAGGGAACAGCGCGGTTTCTATCAAGCGGCTTTGCACAAAAGCAAACGCCACCAAGGTGCCCAACACCACGGCAGCGGCGAAAGCGAGCAGGGTGATTTTCAAAGTGACCGCTGCAGCGCTGAACAGCAATGGCGCGTCAGTGACCAAAGTTTGTGCGGTCATCAGCGGCGACGGCACCAAGTAAGCGAGCACCTTGAAGATCGTCACCGCCGCCTGCCATATCGCCAACAACACCACCGCCAGCAGCGCCGGGTAGACGACGCGTTGCACTTCCGTGCGCGCCAGCCACGGCATGCTGCGCGCGCTGACGGAAGGCGGCACCTGCCGCACGACGGCGATGTTCGAAGCGGTGGTCAACACGGCATCGCGCTTCATCACACAACGGCCTCACCGCTGGCGCGCTGCAAACTGTCTTGCAAGGTGCGCGCGTAGCGGCTGAAGGTAGTGGACACCCGAAACAGCGGGCCGCGCGGCAGCGGTTCTTCAATCCGAATTTGTTCCACCACGCGGCCGGGTCGCGCGGCCATCACCACCACGCGGCTCGACAAAAAAACCGCTTCGTAAATGGAGTGCGTCACAAACACCACGGTGAGTTTTTTTCGGGCCCACAACTCCAACAAATCGCTGTCAAGCTTGTTGCGGGTGATCTCATCGAGCGCGCCAAAGGGCTCGTCCATCAGCAGCACGTCGGGCTGCACCACCAAGGCGCGAGCAATCGACACGCGCATTTGCATGCCGCCCGACAACTCACGCGGCAGACTGTCGCCAAACTTTTCCAGGCCCACCGAAGCCAGCGCTTCTGCCACGCGCGCATCGGCCTCAGTGCGCGGCACACCGGCCAAGTCCAAAGGCAAACGCACATTGGCACTCACGCGGGCCCACGGCATGAGCGTGGCCTCTTGAAACACGAAGGCCAATTTGCGGCCGGTGCTGTCGAGCTGCGCCACCGGCTTGCGCCACAAGAACAAGCGGCCGTCGCTGGGCTCAAGCAAACCGGCCATCATTTTCAACAGCGTGCTCTTGCCGCAACCCGACGGGCCGAGCAGGGTGACGAACTCTCCGGCGTTGACGGTCAAGTCCACCGGCAACAAGGCCTGAGTGCCGTTGGCGTAGGTTTTTTCGGCCGACAGCACCTCAATGACGGCGAGGTCGTCGCTGGCGGTGGCCCTGGTGTTCAAATCGCCACCGTCGTCTTTCGGTACATCTCGATCAGGTGCTCACCCGCTTTGACGGGTGCGTATCGGGCCGGTTGGTCGTCGCTGACGCAGGTAGGCAGCGCTTCAATCAAGGCATGGTGGTCGAGGTCAAAAAAGTAGGCAATGGAATAGCGCTCGCGGCCGCTGACCTTGTTTATCACGCGGTGCAAGTTGGACAGGTAGCGGTCATTGGTCCAGCGCTGCATCATGTCGCCGCTGTTGACCACCAAGCCGTAAGGGATGGGGTCGATGGCCAGCCACTGGCCATCGGGCAGACGTGCCTGCAGGCCGCCCGCATCGTCTTGCGCCAGCAGGGTGATGGCACCCCAATCGGTGTGAGAGCCGCAGCCAATTTGGCCGAGCTGGGCACTGGCCGGCTGCGGCGGGTAATGCAACAAACGCGTGGTGCAGGTGGGGTCGAGCATGAAGGGCTCGAAGTGCTCGGGGTTCAGGTGAAGTGACATCGCTATCAGCTTCATCAAGCGGCGCGCGAGGGCATCCATGTGGGCCGAGTAGGTGTTGCACGCCGATTGAAAGCCCGGCAGCTTAGATTCACTGGGCCATTGATTGGGGCCCTGGTTTTCGATGCCTTCCAACACCAGGGGATGGTCAGGCGCACGCTCGGCACCCAAGTAAAAGCTCTCTTTCAAATCGGGCGGGGCAGAAGTGTCCAGCGCTTGCCAGCCGACGGGATCAAAGCCGTGTTTGTGGCGCGACTGGCGGATGTGAACCTGCGCTTTGTCGGCGTCGCTGGAAGCGAAGAACCGGTGCGACGCACGGAAGGCGTCGTCGAAGACTGGATGCGGCACACCGTGCCCAACGAGGCTGAAGAACCCGGTCGCCGACAGCGCTGCGCCTATCGCGGCGGCTTGCGACTCGGGGGTGCCGGATGAGAGGTCGATGACGGGGATTTGCACGGCTTCTTGCGCCTCTTGGGCTTTTCAAAATTCAAGACACACACCACGCTCTGTTCGCGCTAAGTCTGCCCCTCGACAAACTCAGCCCGAACGGGTCTGGTGTTGGTTAGGGCATCACCTTCAAATCCTTCACAAACTGCAAGGTGTAAGTCTTCTTCACATCCACCTTGCTCGGGTCAATCAGCTTGTTCGCCACCAACATATCGAAAGTGGCTTTCATGCGCTCGTCCGTCATGGCACCCACGCCCAATTTGGCCGCATCACCACCCGTGACGATGCCCATTTCTTTGAGCTTGGCCACACCATAAGCCAGCTGCTCGTCGGTCATGTTGGGGTTGTCTTTTTTTATCAGCACGTTGGCGGGCGCGAGGTCGGCCAAGTAGCTTTTCCAACCTTCCATTGAGGCTTTGACAAAGGCTTCAACCATCTTGGGTTTGTCGGCCACGGTGCTGGCCATGCCGACGATGGTGGTGCTGTACGGAGGGTAGCCATAGTCGGCCATCAAATAGACATTGGGTTTGACTCCGGCCTTGCCCACAGCAAAGGGTTCAGACGACAAGTAGCCCTGTTGAATCAAGTTTTTGTCGGCCATGAATGGCTGAATGTTGAAGGTGTAGGGGCGGGCCTGCGAGTCGTCCAAACCCCACTTGGCTTTGGCCCACGGCCACCAGGTGGTGTTGGCGGCGCTGGAGATCAGGATGCTCTTGCCTTTGAAGTCGGCAGGGCTGTTGACGCCGGGGTGCGACATCAACACCTGCGGGTCTTTTTGGAAGGCCGCAGCCACGGTGACGCTTTGCAAGCCCTGCTCCCAACCCTTCATGGTTTGGATGTCGTAGCCCATGAAAAATTCGGCCTGTCCTGCGGCCAGCAACTGCATGCCGTTGACCTGCGGGCCGCCCATTTTGATGGTCACGTCCAACCCGTATTTCTTGTACAGCCCGGTGGCGACGGCTTGATAAAAACCGCCGTGCTCAGCCTGCGCATACCAATTGGTGAGGAAGGTGACCTTGTCTTGCGCGGCGGCAGGAAATGCCCACAGTGAACCCGCACAAGCCACAAAAACGCTCATCGCAACACGACGTGAAAACAACTTGCTCATGACAAGCTCCAAAAGTGAAGGCGGGGTTTGGCCAGGCTACTTTGCAAGTGCTGTGCCCGTGCACCGCAGCCGTCTTCACACCACGCTTTTCACCGAGATGGTGCGCGGTCCGCCGAACGAACCGGCCACCGCAAATGATGCAAGTCGGTGATGGCACGCACCCAACTGGTGGCCATCGTGTCCAGCATGGCTTGGCCTTGTTCCACCGTGGCCGGGAAGGGGTCACCGATGACGCCGCTGTCGCCGAAATCAGCCGCCACCCATGCGGCGGTGGGCCTGCCGTCGGCCGACAAGCTGGCCGGAAATTCCGGCGCGTAATTCACCACCGCGCGCTCCATGTGCACCGTGCTTGGGGCCAGCGCCATGAGGATGGCGGTTTCGGCATGGCCGGCGTGCATCGACATTTTTTGTTCTTTGTCGCTCATGAAAGAAGACGCCGCATTCGGCACGCGCCACACAAAGTGCGGCACCACCACAAAGTCGCCGTGACGCAAGCGCAGCTCGCGCGCCGCCATCTCCATCACTTGCGGTTGACCGCCGTGCGCATTGACGATGAGCAGCTTGCGAAACCCGGCGCGGTATACCGACTCACCGATCTCGGTCACCATGGCGAGCAGCGTGGGGCCGGTGAGGGTGAGCGTGCCAGGAAAGTGGGTGTGCTCGTCGCTTTTGCCGTAGGTGATGGGAGGGATGGCATACGCGGGTATGTCATTCGGCAGTTCCGCCAACGCCTTGCCGATGACACCGGCAGCGATGAGGCTGTCCACTGCACAGGGAAGGTGCGGGCCGTGCTGTTCAATCGCACCGGCCGGCAACACGATGACGGTGTTCTCGCGGTCGGGCAGGGCGGCGATGTCTGTCCAACTGAGGTAGGGGAGGTAGCGGTGTGGGGGGGTGTGACCATGCAGCATGAGGACTCCGTTTTATTTCTTCAAAGGCAAATAAGCCGTCGCTTCCACCTCGACCAAGATGTCAGCACTCGGCAACATGGCGCTCACTTCCACCACCGTTGACGCTGGCGGCTCGCCGCTGAAAAACAACTTGCGCACCCGGCTGTAGTGCGGGAACTGATCCAAGTTTTTGAAGTACTGCACCAGCTTGAACACGTCGCTCATTTGCCCGCCCGCGGCCTCCACCGTGGCGCGGATGCGGTCCAGCACAAAGTGACTTTGCGCGTAAATGGGGCCTTCTTTGGCGTCGGTGGAAAACTCGCCCGTCTCGCCCAAGCCATTCGCTTTGAGGTGCTGTCGTGCCGCATCCGACAGGTCGGCGTAGCCACGCACGATGAGCGAGCGAGCTGGGTCTACCGCGATCACGCCGGACAGATAAATCAAGTCACCGGCACGTCGCCAAGCGGCATAGTGAGCCAAGGGTTGGGCAATCGGTTCGGGGATCGTTTTTTCGTTCATCACGCGTCCTTTCAAACCGGCAGGACCAACAACTCGCGCCGCACGCGCGCCAGAAAAGCGCTGCGGTCTTCTGCTGTGGCGTGGTTCATGTTGAACAGTTGCAACCAGCGCCGTTTCACGCCGCGCGCGTACAACGGGCGCAGGCCTTTCATCATCAAACTGCGGCCTGGGTCACCGATCACCTTCAACCACCACCATGGTGCACCCGACGTGGTGATGCCAACAAACAACTTGATGTTCGACAAACATCCGCCGATGGTTTTTTGCCTGGCGCCGGCCACCTTGAACGCCACGCCGGGCAACCACACCCGGTCAAGCCAGCCCTTCAACATGGCGGGCAAACCGTAGAACCAGGTCGGGTAAATGGCCACCCAGCCGTCGGCCCATTGCAGGGCGTCCACGTGGTCTTGAACACCGCTGATGTTGGCCTGGGTGTTGGGCAGGTAGTCGGCTTTTTCGACCGCGCTGAAGATTGGGTTGAAGCCCATGGCGTAGAGGTCAAGCAAACGCAGCTCGTGGCCTGCTTCTTTCAATGCGGCCGTGGCCGCATCAAGCAAGGCCGCACCAAAACTGGTGGGGTCGGGGTGGCAGTAGACGATCAACAGCTTCATCTGCCAGCGACAGCAAGCGATGTGCCAAGTCGGTGCGTGCGTGTCTGCGTGCGTGTCTGTGCGTTTGGGGAAGAACGAATGGCCCAGAAGTTGCAAAACGTGCTGGCCACTTTGCCCACACCCATTGGAGTTTTCACCATGCGATTCTCAAAGTTCGGAACCCGCAAATTCAGCGCCTTGATGTCCCTCAGCGCTGCGCTTTGGATCACGCCACTGCACAGCGCGCACGCCTTGTTTTTGGTCGGTAACACCACCGGCAACAACGTCAGCAAGTTCGATGAAACCACCGGCACCTACCTTGGCAATTTCATTGCTGCTGGCGTCGGCGGCTTGACCAACCCAGACGACCTCACCTACGGCCCCGACGGCAACCTCTACGTCAGCAGCAGCGCCAACAACACCACCGGCCAAATCCTGCGTTACCACGGTCAAACCGGCGCCTTCATCGACGTGTTCGCACAAGGCGGCGGCATGGCGCGCCCTTACGGCAGCGCCTTTGGGCCAGACGGCCATTTGTATGTGGCCAGCTTTCGCAGCGACCAAATTTTGAAATACAACGGTGCCACGGGTGCCTACATGAGCGTGTTTGCGCAGGGCAACGGCACCGCCGCCGGTTTGCTGAACGGCCCGAATGACCTGAGCTTCGGCCCCGACGGCGCGCTGTACATCACCACGCAAGGCTCGGTGGCCGACGGCAAGGGCGGCATCAGCTACAGGTTCGACAGCCAGACGCTGCGCTACAACCTCGCCACAGGCGTGGGCACCGTGTTCGCAGGTCAACCCACCCCCACGCCCAAAGGTGGTGGCTACGTCAGCATGTTGGGTGTGAGCTTCGGGCCCGACGGCTTGGTCTACACCAGCGATTACGCCGGCGGTATTCGTGCGTATAGCAGCAGCTTCAACAGCGCCAGCGGTGCACTCGTTAAAACCATCGACACCGGCGCCTTGTTTGGTGCCTTCCCAACCAAAGCCACCAACGTCGGCAACTTTGCGTTTGGCGGTGACGGCGCGCTGTACGCGTCAGTTTTCAACGGCAACGGCTTCGCCAGCGGTGTGGCGCGCTGCAATCTGATGGGCAACGGCGACGCAGGCGCTTGCACCTTGTTCGCCGACGGCACCGGCGTACTCAGCCGCTCAATTGGTTTTGCCGTCACGCCGGCCCCTGAGCCCAGCACCTGGGCGTTGATCGGCTTGGGCCTGTTGGCGTTGGTGGGGGGGCGCAAGTTGCGCCAGGGTTGATGTTTGCCGCGCGGCTCGAGAGCGCTCAGTTTCCCTTGAGCCGCTTGATCATCGCGGCACCAGTCAACAACTCCAGATGCGCTTCCAGTCGAATCGCGCGAGCTGTTAAATCTTCAATCTTTAACTGCTGCGACTTCATCGCCTCTGACTGTCGGTTGAGCTTGTCTTCTAGCTTCACCATCGAGGTCAGTGCCCCCCAAATCTTGTCGGTGACTCCCACGTCAGCCCGCCTTGCGTTGAGCAACGCGGGCTGAACGCGATGCGGCCTTAAGGGCTTTGGCTTCCATCGCTGCGATGCGTTGGTTGCTCAACGCGATGAAATCCAACGCGTCGTCGATGGCGGCTGCCGATCGGTCGGCCGCGCCTTTGGCCGCATCAGCCAACGCGTTCAACGCATCGTCAGACTCATTTGATTGATAAGCGAAAGCACCGCGCCGCATCAACTCAGAAATGGGAATGTCCATTTTCTTGGCTTTGGCCACAATGGCGCGCTTGTCGAGCGTGGTGGTTTGAACAACGATGCGCTGTGTGGCTGTGTGTGCGGCCGTGGGTGTAGCAGTAACTGAGGTCATGACATGGGCTCCAGAAGCGTTGATCCTGTACATGGACAGTGTATGTCCATGGTTGCTGAAGTCAAATCAATGATGTCCACCCGCGCACCGCCTCAGACAACACTGCCAATGGCACCGAACCGGTCTTCAACACCACGTCGTGAAAGGCCTTGATGTCGAACTTCGCACCTTGCGATTTCATGGCCTCGTCACGCAGCGACAAGATGTGCAGCATGCCGATCATGTAGGCGCAGGCTTGCCCGGGGTTGGACACATAGCGCTCCACTTCTTGCGCGCTGATTCCGTAATCGATGGCTTGTTCGCGCGTCCATTTTTTGGCGTGCAGGCCGGTGTCGACCACCAGGCGGCGGGCGCGGAAAAGCTGGCTGTCCAGCGCGCCCAGAAGGGCGTGAGGATCATCGACGTACCAACCCTCATCGATGGCCAAGCGCTCTGCGTACAACGCCCAACCTTCGCTGTGTGCGCTGCCACCGCCGAAGATGCGACGTTGCCGCCAGCGCGGCAAATCGGTTTGTTCTTGTTGAATCGCCAACTGAAAGTGGTGGCCCGGCACGGCCTCGTGAACCGTCAAGCTGCGCATGGCCGGGATGTTGAACGTCGGCCCCGGCAGCGGTGCCCAAAATATGCCGGGTCGGCTGCCATCGGGCGCGGGCGTGGTGTAGTGAGCGGCGGCCGTTTTTTCCGTCAACGCGGGTACGCGTCGCACTTCCACTGGGGCTTTGGGTTGCAGGTTGAACAGGGCTTGGCTGCGGCGTTGGCTGTCGCGCACCATGTCGGCAAATTGGGCAATCAAGGCTGGACGCGGGTCGGGCTCGGCGGGGGGTTGCAGCGCGACGCCCAAGGCTGTCATGCGCGTTTGAACACTGCCTTCGAGGCGACCGTCTTTGCGCAACACCGCGTCCATTTCAGCTTCGATGCGCGCCACTTCACGCAAGCCCAGCGTGTGAATTTCGTCGGCTGTCAGCGTGGTGGTGGTGAAGTTGGCCAAAGTTTGGGCGTAGGCGGCGGCGCCGTTTGGCAAGCGCCACAAGCCTGCGTCGGCGGTGGTGCGCGGCGCAATGCTGTCGAGGAAGGCCAAGACGCGCGCATACGCGGGCAAGATGGTGTCGCGCACCTGTTGGGTCGCAGAGGCCACGGCTTGCTGCCGCACATCGGTGGGCACCGCGTCCAGCGTTTCGGTGCGACGCGCCAAGGCCGTCACCAAGTCGTTTTCCGAAGGCGCGGCCCGCATGAAAGTTTGCACCTGCGTGCGTGAGCGCTCCAGGATGAAGCGCGGTGGCAACAAGTTTTTCGCGGCAGCAGCCCGTGCGCGAGTGATGCCTTCGTCCAGCCGGTCAGCCACTTGCGCCAGCCGCGCGAGGTAGGCGTCGATGTCCGCCGCGTTGCGCAGCGGATGCGTCTGCGTCATGAAGTTGACGATGCGCACTTGCGGCCCGCCGAGCTGGTTGAAAACGAAACCGTGATCCTCAAACGGCTCAGCTGCAACGGTGCTTTGCAAACTCCAACGCAGGGTAGAAGCTTCCAACTTTTGCACGGCGGTCAGTTTTCTGCCCGCTTCATAAACAGCCAATTGCGCCAACCCAGCGTTCGCCAGTTCGCGCGTTTGCTCACGACGCTGTTTGGTTTGCGGCGTGAGCTGCCGCTCAAACGCGGCTTGCTCGTCGCCGCTGAAATACTGGCTGGACGTGGCCCATTCGGCGGACCTGCGCACCCAGTCGGCAGCAAAGTTTTCGCTCCACACTTCAAACGGTGCCTCAGCCTGCGACCACACAACTGGACACGAAATACCAAGCGCGACCGCGCCGCTGTGCTTCAAAAACGAGCGTCTTTTGATGAGATGTTTTGTCATGAAGAAGAGTTTAGGGTTCACGCTTGATAGAACGTGTCACCAAGCGAACGCATCGAACCCAAATTGAACCCGCAGACTTTTTCCAACGTGCCCACCACCCCTCCCACCACCCCTCGGCCCCTGCTCTACACCTACCGCCGCTGCCCCTACGCCATGCGCGCGCGCATGGCGTTGCTGGTGGCCACGCGCGACTTCAACGCCTTTGAAATCGTGCTGCGCGACAAGCCCGCAGAGATGCTGGCGCTCTCACCCAAAGGCACGGTGCCGGTACTTCAACTGACGGACGGCCGAGGGCTGGACGAGAGCTGGGACATCATGCGTTGGGCCTGGGCAGCCGACGACTCAGAAGGTTGGTGGCGCAGGGCGCAAAGCAGCGAAAACTTGGGCCTGCTGCACGACAACGATGGTGAGTTCAAGCGGCTTTTGGACCGCTACAAATACTCCGAACGTCATGGTTCGGAAAGCTTGACTCGCAGCGCATCCCGCGATGATGCGGTGGTGTTTTTCCTGGTTCCGCTAGAAGCCCGGTTGCAATCTCAGCCCTACCTTGGCGGCATTACGCCGTGCGCCACCGACCTCGCCATCTTCCCTTTCGTGCGCCAGTTCGCGGCGGTTGAACCGACTTGGTTTGAGGTGCAGAAGCTGCCCGCCGTTCGCGCGTGGTTGGCCGCTTGGGTGAGCAGCGCGTTGTTCGTCGCTTGCATGGTCAAGCTGCCGCCGCAAACAGATCTCAGGTTTGGACTTTGACCTGAGCGTGTGGGTCGCAGGTATTGGTCGATCGCTATTGCCGAGCCGCGTCGCCGCCGGAGCAACGCTTGACGTTCAAGCCGACAGGGTCAAAGCTGGTTTTGCGCTTCGAATTTCGGATCTCGACGTCGGCCAGGACGGGGGCCATTCCAGACGCAACAGCGCACACCTTGTCGATGGCCGCAACGGCCGTGGCTGCACGGACGCCGATGTCGGCAGCCGATCTGAGGAGGTCGGCGCGACCGGGTTGCAGCTTTCTCCCATCACCGCTGTTTGGTGCTCACCGCGCGGCCCAGTGCTGAACGTCAAATCGTAAATAGCGGCCAACTTCCACTCCATGCGGCTGTTCATGCGGAATGAAAAGTTCTTAGTGGGGGGGTGCGGACGCC
>JANPNT010000124.1:0-1707 GCA_031427655.1 Burkholderiales bacterium | reverse complement strand
TACCGATTCGCCGCTATTCAACCAGTTTTGAGTCGGGAAGTACCCGGGCGGCTTTCTCTTTGCGCAGGTAGGAAGAGTGTGAGCGTCACGATTGTGGTTAGTTGGGGTGGTTTTGCCAGAAGGCCTCCCACTGGCCGGGCTGGCTGAGGTAGAGCGCCCGGAGGTGACAGACGGCGTCGGAGCCGTCGCTCCCCCAGCGCATGCCGCTACCTTTGAGGCGGTTTGCGACAACCGTTTTGCACGCGCTTTCCACCGGTCCGGAACCGATCTGCCAGCCGTTAGCGACGTACCGCGGATAGTCCATCCGCTCGATCTGGTTGCGGTAGTACTGGGTATGCACGCGATGACTTTCTTGAACCGCGGCGCTGCGCAGGCTGACGTCGAGCGTTTCCAGTGCGTCCAGCACGGCGCGGCCGCCTTGATGCTTGAGACGATGACACTCGTGGTCGAGCCACTTCGTACGCGTCGTTTCATCGTCGGGCCACAGCGACTGGCTAAGCTCGACCAGATGCTCCTTCGCATGCCAGAAGTCGAGGATGCAAACGGCCAACGGAAAGTTCCTGCGGAAGAACTCTTCGAGACCAACGCCGCCATCGGAGATGGCGATCTGTTGCTCAGCGTCGTCCCAGCCGACCTGTGCTGCTTGACGCCGGAGTTGCGAACCTAGTTCGTCGAGATCATAAAAGCCCGCTAAATACCGCACTTCATGCGGGTTTTTCCGACGCGGGTCATGTTCGCTGCGTACGTTGTAGACCATGCCCACGTACGCCATGCGGCCCTCGGCTCGCGCGCCATTTTCGCCCTGCTGCCGCACGCCCGTGGCGTCGAGACTCACGTAAGCGCACGTCTTGCCTTGGGCATCGCGCTGCCAGGTCCAGGGTTTGTCTTCGCCCCAGGTCGTCTTGCTGCGTAGCAACCGGGACAACCGCGCGCCGGCTGATTCCGTCGTTCGTTCGACGGTGGATTCGCTGAGTCGCAAGCCGCACAGCTTGTGAAGCGTGACTTCCGCTGACTGCGCGAAGCTGGTTTGCACGCCGGCAATGCTCGCCACCTGGCTGGCCGCCGGAGTCAGGTGCGCCGTGTCGAGGCCCACCCGCCGATCGCGCGGAAAGCATCCGTGATGACAACCCTGACAGTGGTAATAGTGCCGCCGAAAATGCAACGGCCCCAACAGGCTGTCGATCCGTTTGCCACGCACGGCGACGCAACGGGCGTTGCCCTGACAGTGCGCGCAGACCAAGCTAGCTCCTTCGTATCCATCCCTTTTTTTGTCGCTCCTCGGCGACTGCCTCCAACGCCCGGGCTCCCAAGGCATGCACACGATCGCGCAGCTCGAACTCGGTTTGACCGAACAGTTCCGCGTCCCCTTTGCCGGCCAGCAGCTTGGCCATCCGTCGCAGTTCCTGATCGGAAACCTTGCCCAACAGCTCGTAAACCCGCTGTTCCTGTTCGTTCAATTCCAAGGCGTCATGCGTCGAGGGGTCCATACAAGCCTCCGTGATTCGTGGAAAATAGGTAGTTTCACCCCACCACATTCTACCACCCACAATTTCCCACCTACTTTTGTGACGCTCACACTGACACAGCTAGGTCGCCAGTTTTGTATTGACGGCTCGGACGCCACTCAACGCCGTTCACTAGTTGAGCTGTGGAGTCGGGGTTAAGTAACTGGTGTTGGAGAAGTTGGGGCCTCTTGCCACATTGGTT
>JANPNT010000123.1:0-3384 GCA_031427655.1 Burkholderiales bacterium | reverse complement strand
CCTGACCATTGAAATGTGCATTTTGCACATTTAAACTGCGGCATGGCTTCTTCCAAACCACCTTCGATCAACGCGGCCCTCAACCAGGCCGTTGCCGGACTTGGCACCGGCGTGGCGGGCAATGCCGACCACGCGCTTTTGCTCGATGCCTGCCGCCAAGTGCTGCTGCCACTGGCCACCCTGGCAGTCGAGCGTGGTGTGCCATACGCCGAGTTGGACGAATTGCTGCGCGGCGCGTTGGTGGAAGCCGCCCGTACCGCCCACCCGAACGTGTCGGCCCAACGCGGTGCCAGCCGCATCAGCGCTGCCACCGGCCTGACACGGCGCGAGGTCACGCGGCTGTTGCAGCCACCAGTCAGCACTGCGCCCAGCCGTAGCTCGCCCGCCACCCAAGTTTTTTCGCGCTGGCTTACCGACCCCCAATTGCGTTTGGCCGACGGCACAGCGCGCGCTTTGCCACGCCAAGGACCACCGTTGAGCTTTGAGTCGCTGGCGCAGTCGGTGACGAAAGACGTGCATCCGCGCACGCTTCTTGAAGAGCTGCTGCGACTCGGTTTGGCGCGCATCGATGAGGCCACCGACACCGTGCAATTGCTGCGGGAAACTTTTGTGCCCAGCGGCGACGAAGCACGCATGTTTGGCTTCCTCGGTGCCAACGTGGGCGACCACCTGCGCGGTGCGGTGGCCAACGTGTTGGCGCAAGGCCCGCGCAACGTGGAACAGGCCTTGTTTGCAGACGGCTTGTCGAACGACTCGATCTCCGAGCTGCGGCCCCTCGTTGCACAGCAATGGCAAGCCGTGGCGCGCAGCTTGGTGCCGCTGGTTCAACAGTTCATCGACGCCGACGTGGCCGCAGGCCGACCCGCCGACCAGCGCTTGCGCGTGGGCCTTTATATGTACGCAGCCGCAACCTCGGCCACACCCATTCCAGACGCCGCCGACCCCGATGCCTCGGGCCACGGCACACCCCCATCGACACCTTGAGTGTCATCACCAGGAGCACCTCATGAAGCGCTTGCCTTACTCAATTTCCCTTCACACGCCCAAACTCTGGCAACCACTCGCCGTCATGCTGACGGCTGCCGCGCTCGCGGTCGGCTGCGGCGGTGGAGGCGGTGTGGACACCGGTGGCACCGGCAGCACCACCGCGTTCTCATCGGGCCGCATTTCGGGCTTCGGCTCCATCATCGTCAACGGCATCCGCTTTGACGATTCCACCGCCCGCGTGCTGGACGACGACGGCGTGGAGCACATGCGCGGCGAACTGAAACTCGGCATGGTGACTGACGTCATCGCCGGTGCGGTGACGCTCGATGCGAGCACCGGACTGTCGAACAGCAAGGCCACAGAAATCCGCTACGGCAGCGAGATCAAAGGGCCGGTGCAAGCGCTCAACGCGGCGGCGGGCACGCTCACTGTCATTGGCCAAAACGTCAAGGTCGATGTGGCCACCGTGTTCGAAGACTTGCCCACCGGCCTGGCCAGCGTGCAGGTGGGCAACTTGTTGGAGGTCTACGGATTTCTGGACCTCAGCACCGGCAGCTACACCGCCACGCGCATCGAGCGCAAAGCCAGCTTGCTCAGCTACAAAGTGGTGGGCAACATCAGCGCCCTCGACACCGCTGCCAAGACCTTCACCATTGGCGGCGCCACCATCAGCTACACCAGCGTGGTCGCCAATGCGCTGCCCGTCTTGAGCAACGGCCTGGAAGTACGCGCCACCTTGCAAACCATCCCCAAAGGCAACGTCTGGATCGCCTCCGCATTGGCTGGCAACGCACCCAACGTGGCCGAGGGCGCGCAGACCGAGCTGGAGGGCTACATCACCGACTTCGTCAGCACCAGCAACTTCAAAGTGGCCGGGGTGCTCGTCAGCGCCAGCGGCAGCGGCTTGGTCTTCAAGAACGGCAACGCAGCGCAATTGGCCAACGGCGTGGCCATTGAAGTCGAAGGCGTGACCCGGGCGGGTCTGCTGGCCGCCAGCCAAATTGATGTGAAAACCAAAGGCGGCGGCGGCCAAGAATTTCAACTCTTCGGTGCCATCGAGTCAGTCAACGCCGCCGCCCAAAGCTTCATGCTGCGCGGCGTCACCGTGCGCTACAGCGCCAGCACCCGAATCGACAACGGCAGCGCCGCCAACTTGGTGGTCGGTGCCCCGGTTGAAGTGCGCGGTGTGTTGTCGGACAGCGGCAATCAGCTGGTCGCGGCCCGCATCAAGTTTTGACATTCACGTTCTGAACTTCATGTTCTGAGCCTGATTTCCGAACTTCACGCTCTACCACCTCGGTCACCTTGACCGCCAGGCCCGAGTCCAACAAAGTGCGGGCGCGATGGAACGGGGCCTGTTCAGGAGCCACCTCGACTTGCACGGTTTCAGTGTCCGCGGCGACTTCGGTGGAAGTTACCTTCGTTGACGGCGCACCCGTGGTCGGTGGAGGTGGCGGTGGCGGTGGTGGGGGCAGCCGTGGCGGCGAGAAGCGGTAATTGACCAACCGGCAACCAGGTTTTCAGCGGGGTGCCGCTCGTATCATTGGCCTCATGTCCGTCACTCTCGCTGGCCAACTCGTCGTTGCGATTTCATCGCGCGCCTTGTTCGACTTTGAAGAAGAAAACCAGCACTTCGAAAGCACGAACGACCGCGCCTACATGCGCTTGCAGCTTGACCGCCTTGACCAGGCCGCCAAACCCGGAGTGGCTTTTTCAATGGTCAACAAACTGCTGGCCTTTAACGCTGTCGCGCCCAGCGTGGAGGTGGTGATCTTGTCGCGCAACGACCCGGTCTCAGGCATGCGGGTATTTCGCTCAGCGCAGCACTACGGCCTGCCCATACATCGCGGCGTGTTCACCCGGGGCGAGTCGCCGTGGCGCTACCTGAAACCGCTGAACGCGAACTTGTTTTTGTCAACGAATGAGGCCGATGTGCGCAGCGCTTTGAACGCCGGTGTGCCGGCAGCGCGCGTCTACCCGCACTCCAAACGCGCTTCAGACGCGCACCCGAATGAAGTGCGCATCGCCTTCGACGGCGACGCGGTGTTGTTCAGCGACGAAGCCGAGCGTGTGTTTCAAAAAGCCGGCTTGGATGCCTTCCAGGCACACGAACGTGCACAAGCTGAAAACCCCTTGGCCGCAGGCCCGTTCAAGCCTTTGCTGCTTGCGTTGCAACGCTTGCAGCGCGAGTCCAGCAGCCGCATGCGCATACGCACCGCGCTGGTCACGGCGCGCAGCGCCCCGGCACACGAGCGCGCCATCCGCACGCTGATGGATTGGGACATCGAAGTCGATGAAGCCATGTTCTTGGGCGGCTTGCCCAAGGGCGAGTTTCTGCGGGAGTTCGAGCCTGATTTTTTCTTTGACGACCAGACGGGGCATGTCAATTCCGCATCT
>JANPNT010000122.1:0-12110 GCA_031427655.1 Burkholderiales bacterium | reverse complement strand
CCGCGTTGCCACCGGCCTTGCTGGACGGCCTGGAGCCCTTTGTTCCGCGAATGCACTTGGTGCGCGTGCCCGGCGCGTCGCACTGGATCGTGCACGAACAGCCGGGTTTGGTAGCGGCTGAGATCGAAGCATTTTTGACTGGAAGCTGACCCCAAACATCACGCCGCCGTGACATCTCGATGAGGGCTGCGTTACCCCTGCTCCCTAATGCTGTGTGTCGCTCTGATTGCGACTTCAGAAAATCGATGGATGCGCGTGCGCGGCCAGGAGTGTGGGCAGCGAACTCAGCCCGCTGACTGCATCACCAAATGACCGCGCGATTGGGTCAGCGTCGCCGACAACAACGCGGTGGCCGCATAAATCGCAGAAATCGTCGGCGTGGCCACGCCCGCAATGCGGCCCAGCTCCATCACGCTGCCCACCAGGGCGTCCAACTCCAGCGCCCTTCCCTGCTCAACGTCTTGCAGCATGGATGTTTTGTGCGCGCCCACCGCTTCGGCACCCGCCATGCGTTGATCTAGCGTGATCTTGAAGCTCACGCCCAGCGCCTGCGCGACGGCTTGGCCTTCGCGCATCATGTTGACGGCCAGCTCGCGCGAGGCCGGAAAACGGCAGATGTCTTGCAGCGTGGCGTGGGTCAAGGCGCTGAGCGGGTTGAAGCACAAGTTGCCCCACAGCTTGACCCAAATCTCAGCTCGTATGTCCTTTGAAATGGGCGACTTGAAACCGGCTTTCATCATGGCCTGTGAAAGCGCTTCAATGCGCGGGCTGCGCGTGCCGTTGGGTTCACCCAAAGTGAAGCGATTGCCTTCAATCACCTTGACCACGCCGGGCTCGACCAATTCAGCCGCTGGGTACACGACACTGCCGATGATGCGTTCGGGCTCGATGTGCTGCGCAATGAAACCACCTGGATCGACACTTTCCAACTGACGGCCCGCGAATGCCCCAGGCATTTGCTGGAAATACCACCACGGCACGCCGTTGATCATGGTGACGACCATGGTCTCAGCGCCGAACAGCGCACGCAAGTCCGGCAAGACGTCTTTGACTTGATGCGCTTTCAGCGTGAGCAGCACCGCGTCTTGCACACCGGTATCCGCCATGTTTTGCACGGCGCGCACATTGCGCGCGTGTTGCTCGGTGCCGTCTTCCAGTTGCAAGCGAAAGCCGTTGGCGTTGATGGCGGTCAGATTTTTATTGCGGGCGATGAAGGTGACTTCCTCGCCCGACAAGGCGAGCTTGGCACCCAAGTAACCCCCAATCGCACCGGCCCCCACTACGGCAATCTTCATGCTTTTCTTGCCCCAGCCAGACGACCTTTGACGATGCCAATCAACGGCCAAAACAACAGCACCATCGCCAAGCCGGCAATGCTGCCCACCAGCGGGTTGGACCAGAAGATGGACAGCGCGCCCTGCGACAACAACATCGACTGCCGAAAGCTGGCTTCGGCCATGTCACCCAGCACCAAAGCCAACACCAAGGGTGCCAAGGGGTACTTCAATTTCTTGAACAAATAGCCCATCACACCGAAGCCCAACATGAGCCACACATCGAACATCGAACTGTGCACGGTGTAGGCACCGATGGCACAAATGACGATGATGATGGGCGCGATCACCGAGAACGGGATGCGCAACATGGCCGCCCAAAACGGCACGGTGGTCAGCACCACGATCAAGCCGACGACGTTGCCCAGGTACATGGATGCGATCAGCCCCCAGACAAAATCTTTGTGCTCGACAAACAGCATGGGCCCAGGCTGGAGACCCCAAATGAGCAAGCCGCCCAACAGCACGGCTGCCGTGGGAGAGCCCGGTATGCCCAAGGTCAACATGGGCAACAAAGCCGCCGTGCCCGCGGCATGGGCCGCAGTTTCAGGCGCTACCACGCCTTCCACATTGCCTTTGCCAAATGAGTCGGGGTCCTTCGACATGCGCCGCGCAATGCCGTAGCTCATGAACGACGCGGGGGTGGCTCCGCCGGTGGTGATGCCCATCCAGCAGCCCACCGCCACCGAGCGCAAAAACGTCTTCCAGTAGCGCAACAATTCCACCCAGGTTTCGACCACGATTTTGAAATTGATCTTGGCGCTTTTGCCCTTGAAGGCCAAGCCTTCTTCCATGGTGAGCAAAATTTCACCAATGCCAAAAAGGCCGATCACCGCGATCAGAAAGTCGAAGCCTTTCAGCAGCACCGGCACGCCGTAGGTCATGCGCAATTGGCCGGTGACGGTGTCCATGCCCACCGCCGCCAAAGCAAAGCCCAGCATCATGGAGGCCAAGGTTTTGGCGATGGGCTCTTTGCTCATGCCCACGAAGCTGCAAAAGGTGAGCAACTGCACCGCAAAAAATTCGGGCGGCCCGAATTTGAGCGCGAACTTGGCCAACAGTGGCGCCAAAAAGGTGATCAGCAACACCGCAAACAAGGCACCTACAAACGACGAGGTGAACGCCGCCGCCAGCGCCTTGGCGGCCTGGCCTTGCTGCGCCATTGGGTAGCCATCAAAAGTGGTGGCGACCGACCACGGCTCACCGGGAATGTTGAACAAAATGCTGGTGATGGCACCGCCAAACAGCGCACCCCAATAAATGCACGACAGCATGATGATGGCCGACGTGGGGTTCATGGAAAACGTCAGCGGCAACAAAATGGCAATGCCGTTGGCACCGCCCAAACCCGGCAGCACGCCGATCAACACCCCGAGGGTGATGCCGATGAGCATGAAGCCGATGTTGGGCAGCGTCAGCGCCACGCTGAAGCCCTGGGCCAGGTTGGACAGTTCGTCCATCTCAATACCCAAACAAAGCTTCGAGCGGCCCCTTGGGCAAAGGCACCAAGAACCAACGCTCAAACACCGCAAAGAACACCGCCATCACGCCCACTGACACCGCCGCGGTGGAGGCCCAGCCGTATTTGCCGTAGCGCTTCATGAAGTAGGCAATCAACACCATCGACGCAACGTAAATGCCCAAGTAGGCAATCAAACCGACATAAATGAGCGACGGCCAAGCCACCGCCACCACGCCCGAGAAGGCCTCGCGCTCGACAAAACTCTCGGTCAATTTGCGCCATTGAAGCAAAGTGGTCAGCGCCACCCAGCCGCTGGACGCGAGCAGCAACAGGCCAATGTAGAAAGGAAAGTAACCCGCCTTAGGACCGTCGTCTGCCCAACCTGTGCCCACCCGCATGCTGTCGGTGATCACCAGCACGGCCAGCGCCATCAGAAACAGCGCCACCAGCAGTTCGGGCCAGCGGACAAATGCTGCGACTTCGGCCGCAACTTCACTCTTTTTCGAACCAGATTCTTCAGTCATGCGAACCGCTCCTCAGCATGCAAACCAAACAAAAAATGAGCGAGATCAGTTCGCCAGAAAACCCGCTTCTTTCATCAACGAACGGTGCAGTTGCTCGTTCTTTGCCAGCCAGTCATTGAAGTCGTTGCCGGTCATGAAGGTTTGCTTGAAGGCACCCTTTTCCATGAAGTCTTTCCACTCGGGAAGGGCGCGCACTTTCTTGAACAGTTCAACATAGAAGGCGGTTTGTTCGGGCGTCACGCCGGGCGGCATCATGATGCCGCGCAGCATCAAATAGTCCACCGGCACGCCCGAGGCGGCGCAGGTCGGAACGTCTTGCCACGACTGTGTGGCGGTCATTTTGGTCGGGTAAGGCATGGCGATTTTGTCCATCACACACAACGCGCGCAGCTTGCCAGCACGCCAGTGCGATTCGGCCTCAATCGGGTTGTTGACGGTGCTGTCCACGTGCTTGCCCACCAACTGCACCGCCACATCGCCGCCGCCTTTGTAGGGGATGTAGACCATCTTTTTACCGGCCGCTTTTTCCATCAACACGGTGATGATTTGATCTTCTTGCTTCGAACCGGTGCCGCCCATTTTGAAGGTCTTGTCGGGCGCTGCTTTGATGGCGTCGAAGTAGGCCTTGGCGGTTTTGTGGGGCGACTCTTCATTCACCCACAACACAAACTGGTCGAGCGCCAGCATGGCCACTGGCGTCATGTCGCGCCAATTGAAAGGCACACCGGTGGCCAGCGGCGTGGTGAACAAATTCGACAGCGTGATGACGATTTTGTGCGGGTTGCCTTTGTCGCCCTTCACGTCCAAGAAGCCTTCGGCACCCGCGCCGCCCGACTTGTTGACCACCACGATGGGCTGGTTCATGAGTTTGTTTTTGGCGACCACGCCTTGAAGGAAGCGCGCCATTTGGTCGGCCCCGCCGCCCGTGCCGGCGGGCACTACAAATTCCACCGGCTTGGTGGGTTCCCAGGCAGCGTTGGCAGCGCTGCAGAAGCCCAAGCTGGCGGCGGCGAAGGCGAGTGCGGTCGTGCGAAATTTGAAAGCGAATGAAGATTTGAGGGCGGACATGTTGACTATTCCAGGAGGTTAAAAAATGGGGGCGATCTGCGCAGATCAACTGAGCGAATTGGGGAGGCGCAACGCGCCTCAAGTCACACGCCGAGACCGAGCTTTTGCGCCAAGCCGATGCGCTGCAATTTGCCGGTCGCGCCCTTCGGAATTTCGTCCATGAATAAAATCTTCTTCGGCACTTTGTAGTCGGCGGCGCGCTTGGAAACGAAGTCTTGAATCTCGCGGTCGGTGGCTTGTGCGCCTTCTTTCAACACGACCACCGCCGCCACCTCCTCGCCCAGCTTGGCATGCGGCATGCCGAAGCACACCACCTGCGCCACGGCGGGGTGGTCCATGATGATTTCATCGACCTCGCGCGGGCTGACTTTTTCGCCGCCGCGATTGATGATTTCCTTCAAGCGGCCAGTGATGCTGAGGTAGCCGTCGACATCGCGCACGCCTTGGTCGCCGGTGCGAAACCAACCGTTTAAAAAGCCTTCTTCGTTGGCCACGGCGTTGTTCTCATAACCGGCCGTGACGTTGGGGCCTCGGATGACGATTTCACCCACGGCGTCGGCCCCCAGCAGCTCGCCGTCCAATCCCATGATGGCCACTTCAGGTCCGGCCGCAACGCCTACGGTGCCGGGTTTGCGCACTTTTGGCGGCAGCGGGTTAGAGGCCATTTGGTGGGTGGCTTCGGTCATGCCGTAAGACTCAATCAGCGGTGAGCCGAAGATGACTTCCAGCTCGGCAATCACCTGCGGCGGCATCGACGACGACGACGAGCGCAAGAAGCGCAGCGGGTTGCGTTTGATGATGTCGACGTTGCCTTTGGCGCGGGTGACGATGGCCTGGTGCATCGTGGGCACAGCGGTGTACCAAGTTGGGTGGGCTTCGTCCATCCAACCGAAGAACTTGAGCGCGTTGAAGCCCGGCGTGCAAAACACTTGCGAACCTGCCGACAGCGGTGCCAACACGCCTGCGATCAAGCCGTGAATGTGAAACAACGGCATGATGTTCAAGCCGATGTCGGAAGGCGTGAATTGCAAGGTGTTGCGAATGTGGGCTGCCGATGAGCACAAGTTGCCAACCGACAACGGCACGATTTTCGGGCGCGACGTAGTGCCTGAGGTGTGCAGCACCATGCCGATGTCGCTGGCCTCGCTGAAGCCGCCACTGGCTGTTTCCGCGACCACCGCGCCGTCACGCGCATGCAAGCTGAAGCTGCCTGCGGGCGCGCCTTCCGCCACCACCAAATCGACCACCCGCAGACCGAGTTTTTGCGCCACGGCAATGGCCGGTGAGCTGCTGCCCTGCTCCACGATCAAGACCTTGGCGTTCAGGTCAGACAAATAAAACTCAAACTCATCAGCGCGGTAGGCCGGGTTCAGCGGCGCGCTGGTGCTGCCCGAGGCGCACGCCATGTAGCAAGTGGCCATTTCGGGCCCGTTGGTGAGCACAATGGCCACGCGGTCATTGCGGCCCACGCCCATGGCGTTCAGGGTGGTCAGTGTGGACTGCACCAAAGCGCGCAAAGCGCCGTAGTTGAGCGGGCTGCGGCCCGGGGCGGAAATGGCCAACGCGCTGTCGGAACCGGTGGACAACAAAGGTTTGAGGGTAGTTTGCATGGAGCGGTTCGGAATGCTGAAAGAAAACGACTTCGTTTCAAAGACAGCAATTTAAGCATCAGCGCCATCCCTAGAGCTAGGGTGTAAGTCCCCGCTGGACAAGCGTTTTTTGGCTTGCAACGCAGAAATTCGGCCTGGCGTGTCACCCCATGCGGCATGCCGCCACATTGCGAAATTTTTTTGGCCAAAGACGGAAATTACGTTTTCAAGCGCGCCATCAGGTCGACGCCCATTTGCAGCATCAGGTGCGGCAGGTCGATAAAAACCCAGTTCTCGGTCAAAAACCCGTCTTCACAGCGCCACCAGTCCATCACCCGCATCTGGATGGCCGCACCGCTGGCGGGCACGCCTAAATAGTCACCCAAATGCGTGGCGCGCACACTGGGCCAGCCGGTGGTGGCGACATAAGCGCCTTCGGCCACGCGGGCGCGGTGGACGCCGCCTTTTCGGTCGGGGAAGGCGTGCAAAAACGGCGCTTGGTGGTGACGCTGAAAACCTGAAATGGCGCGTGAGGTGCCAATGCCGCAGGGCCCGTACCACATCATGTTCGGGTTCCAGTACTGCGCAATGCCCATGCTCTTGAGATCGGCCTGGTCGTAGCGCATCAGGCCGCCGATCATGGCTTCAACCAAGGCCATGCTGGCTTGGCCCAAGGCCGGGTCGGTCACACCAAAGTGCAAGCCGTCGTGGGTGCGCGGGCCGGGCACCAGGATGTCGAGACCAGGGCTTTTGGGCAGCAAGTTTTGCCCGGCCTGGCGCGCCAGGTCGATGATGTCCAACAAGATGCGGGCTTCAAGAATCTGGCCGTCCACGATGCGGTAGAACTCCCCAAACCGCAACGTAGCCACCTCGCCGGTGGCGCGTATGCCCAACCAGTCGGCTGTGAAGGTGCCCAAGTAGTGGCCGGTGCAAGCTACCCAATGGCCGTCGCCTCCGTCAAGGCGACCGTCCCAATGCGCGCCAGTGAAGATGTCGGCGCGCCGCTCCAGGTCAGGAAACGCGGCCATCAACGGTTCGTAGAACACATCGGCCACAGCCTGCGGGCCGACCAGATGGTTGATCGGGTGCGAAATCGTCCACTCGCAATCGGCGCTCAGGTGCTGATGGCAAGCCGCGTGAAAGTCAGTGCCGGGCAAAGCCTTGAGTGCGCGCCACGCTGCGGTTTTGGTTTGCGCCAGCAAGGTGCCGCGCGATGCATCGAAAATTGCCATGGTGCTTCCCACTTGAATACGTATGCAGACCTAAAAAGTGTAGCGGCGTCCGGCGCTTGGACTCCATAGTTCAATGGATTAGAGGGTAAACGCGTATTTTCAGAGTCTCACAAAAAAGCAGACTTGCATACGCATGCGCAGCGTGTTGCGCAGTGCCAAACCTCAATCTCACAACCGGTCAGACGCCATGATTCGCTATCTCAAACGCGGCAAAGACGCCGCCTCCATTGCCGCCGCCGATGCCCAAGTGCGAAGCACTGTGGAAGGCATTCTGAAAAACATCGAGGAACGCGGCGACGAGGCGGTGCGCGAGTACTCGAAAAAATTCGACCAATGGGATCCGGCCAGCTTCACGCTCAGCCAGGCCGACATTGAAGCCGCCGTCAAACAACTGACAGCTCGCGAGGTGGAAGACATCCGTTTCGCACAAACCCAAATTCGAAACTTTGCGCAAATTCAGCGCAACAGCATGGTCGATGTGGAAGTGGAAACCTTGCCCGGCGTGGTGCTGGGCCACAAACACATACCGATGAACGCCGTGGGCTGCTACATCCCCGGCGGCAAGTACCCGCTGATTGCCTCGGCCCACATGAGCGTGCTGACCGCCAAGGTGGCAGGCGTGAAGCGCGTGGTGTCCACCGCGCCGCCGTACCACGGCAAACCGCACCCCGCCATCGTTGCGGCCATGCACTTTGCAGGTGCCGACGAGATTTTGGTGCTTGGTGGCGTGCAAGCCGTGGCCGCCATGGCCATTGGCACGGCCAGCATCAAACCGGTGGACATGCTGGTAGGCCCCGGCAACATGTACGTGGCCGAAGCCAAACGCCAGTTGTACGGCCGGGTGGGCATTGATTTGTTTGCCGGCCCCACCGAAACCTTGGTGATCGCCGACGAGTCGGTGGACGGCGAAATGTGCGCGGTGGACTTGCTCGGCCAAGCCGAACACGGCCCCACGTCGCCCGCGATTTTGTTGACCAACAGCGAAAAGCTGGCCCGCGACACCATGGCCGAAGTAGAGCGGCAATTGGCGATTTTGCCGACCGCCGAAATTGCCCGCCAGTCGTGGGCCGACTTCGGCGAAGTGATTGTTTGCGACACGCTCGACGAGATGATTGCCACGGCCGACGACATCGCCTCAGAACACGTGCAGGTCATGACCCGTGACCCCGATTTGTTTTTGCGCCGCATGACCAACTACGGCGCGCTGTTCCTGGGGCCGCGCACCAACGTGAGCTTCGGCGACAAAGTCATAGGCACCAACCACACCCTGCCCACCAACAAAAACGCCCGCTACACCGGCGGCCTGTGGGTGGGCAAATTCTTGAAGACTTGCACCTACCAACGCGTGCTCACCGACGAAGCCAGCGCCATGATTGGCGAGGTCTGCTCGCGTTTGTGCCACATGGAAAACTTTGCCGGGCACGGCGAACAAGCCAACCTGCGCGTGCGCAAATATGGCAAGCGCGATGTGGCTTGGTATGAGCCGGTTCAGCCACGGTAATGAGCGTGACGCCGTCTTTGCCGTCCACCCCCAGCTTCCGCCTCGATGGCCGTCGTGCCTTGGTCGCCGGCGCGGGGCGCGGCCTGGGTGCGGCAGCGGCTGCGGCCTTGGCCGATGCAGGCGCGGAGGTCACTTTGGCAGCTCGCTCACGCGATGAGCTAGAGGCGCTGGCGCTGGCCATTCGTTTGCGCGGCGGCAAGGCACAGGTGCTGGTGCTGGACGTGACCGACTCGGCCGCCGTGACATCGGCAGTCGGCGTGAACGGCCCGTTCGATGTGCTGGTCAACAGCGCTGGCACCAACCGCCCGGCGCTGCTGAGCGACACTTCAGATGAAGACATCGACGCCGTCTTCAACCTGAACGTGAAGGCCGCGTTTTACTTGGCGCGCGAAGTGGCACGCGGCTTGATGGCGGCCAAGTGCGGCGGCTCGCTGATCACGCTGTCTTCGCAAATGGGCTTGGTGGGCAGCCCACGCCGCACGGTGTATTGCGCGTCCAAACATGCGGTCGAAGGCATGACCAAAGCGCTGGCTTGGGAGCTGGGGCCGCACGGCATTCGCGTCAACACCATTTGCCCCACCTTCATCGAAACACCGTTGACCGCACCGATGCTTGCCAACCCCGAGTTCAAGCAGTTCGCGGTCAGCAAAATTGCGCTGGGCCGCATCGGACGCATCGACGAAATCATGGGTGCGGTGGTGTTTTTGGCCAGTGATGCGTCGAGCTTGATGACGGGCAGCGCCTTGATGCTGGACGGCGGCTGGACGGCTGCGTGACACCTCTGCTCAGCGTGAGATGAAGGCCAACATCACCTCCTTCGACGTGGCGCGTCTGGCCGATGTGTCGCAGTCGGCGGTGAGCCGGTCTTTCACGCCCGGTGCCAGCGTGTCGGAGCTGACCCGCCGCAAGGTGCTGGACGCGGCGCGCAAGCTCGGCTACCGGCCCAACGCGCATGCGCGCAGCTTGATCACCAAGCGCTCGCGCATCATCGGTTTGGTGCTGTCGTATTTGGAAAATTTGTTCTATCCGCTGGCGCTGGAACGCTTGGCCACGCGCCTGCAACGCGACGGTTATCACGTGCTGCTGTTCATCACGCCCACCGAAGACGCCGACGAGTTGGTGGCTGAAATTTTGCAGTACCACGTGGACGGCATCGTCATGGCCGCCACCACCTTGTCGTCGGGTTTGGCGCGCCAATGCGCCGACGCCAGCATTCCGGTGGTGCTGTTCAACCGGGTGATGGCAGCGGGTGCCAACGGCGCGGTCAGTTCGGTCAGTTCGGTGCGCTCAGACAACGTGGCCGGTGGCCGCGCGGTGGCCCAGTTCTTGGCCGATGCCGGGCATCAGCGGGCGGCCTACATCGCGGGCCATGAAGAGTCTTCCACCAACCTGGAACGCGAGCGTGGTTTTCGCGAAGGCTTGGCCGCAGCAGGTTTGCGCATTTGGGGCCGTGCGGTGGGCAACTACGATTTTGAGCAAGCCCGCGGCGCCACACGCGAGCTGTTTCATAACAAAGCAGAACAGCCCGACGCGGTGTTCGTGGCCAGCGACCACATGGCCTTCGCGGTAATGGACACGCTGCGCTTCGAGCTGAAATTGCGCGTGCCCCAAGACGTGTCGGTGGTCGGCTTTGACAACGTGCCCCAAGCCGCGTGGGACAGCTACCGCCTCACCACGGTGGAGCAACCGATAGACCCAATGATTGAAGCCACCGTGAGCCTGTTGCAAAACTATTTGCGCGACGACCAACCGCAGCAAAGCGAGAACGTGGTGGTGCCCGGGCAGTTGATTGTTCGCAGTTCGGCACGGCTCAAAGAAGGGGTGCTGCAGTGAAAGGCTTCGACGCTGAATTCACCGACCTGGACCACTACATCCGCGTCATCACCGAGCGCATTTGGGAAGGCCGTCGCATCGACGACATCCGGCGCTATTACAGCGACGACTGCGCGGTGGAAACACCTTCATCAGTGTCGATCGGTGTGCAACCGGTGATAGCCGGCACACGCGCCACGCTGCTGGCTTTCCCCGACCGCCGCCTGCTGGCAGAAGACGTGATTGCGTCCGGCGACGACGTGAGCGGCTACTTGTCGTCACATCGCATCTTCAGCCCCATGACGCATGCCGGGCCGGGCGTGTTTGGAGCCGCCAGCGGCAAGGCCGTGTGCGCCCGCACCATTGCCGACTGCGTGTGCATCGACAACCGCATCGTGCATGAGTGGCTGGTGCGCGACCAAGCAGCCATCGCACGGCAGATTGGCCTTCATGAACGCGACCTGGCGCAGCGTTGGTTGAACGAGTGCGGCGGGTTTCGCAAAGCGGCCATGCCTGCTGCCCCAGCGCCCTATGTGAGCTGCATCGACACGAAAGCGGTGGCCGCGAATTACGCCAACGCGCATCGGCAGGTGTGGGCTGGAACGGCCCTGGGTTCGACGCACGACGACGCGGTGATTGCGGCCCTTCCATGCGGTGAGGCGCGCGTGGGTTTGGCCGCGCTGAATGCGTTTTGGCTGGAGCTGCGCAGCGCATTTCCAAACGGCGACTTCAGCGTTGAACATCTGGTGGCAAACGAGCGGGCCGACAAACCCAGCACTGCGGTGGCGATGCGCTGGCGTCTTCGCGCCACGCACCAAGGCGCAGGTCGTTACGGCGCTGCCACCGGTCGCGCGGTTGAGATCTTGGGCATCCAGCACGCTGAAATTGAGCAAGGCAACGTCGTGCGCGAATGGGTGCTCATCGACGACGTGGCGGTGTGGATGCAAGTGCTTGAAGTTCAGACCTGAATCGCAACCGACCCACAACCGACACACGACCGACATGGCGCGCATCCAACTCAAAAACATCGTCAAGCGCTGGGGCTCGACCGTGGCAGTGCAACGCATGTCGCTGGACATTGCCGAGGGTGAATTTTTTTGGTACTGCTCGGCCCGTCAGGCTGCGGCAAAACCACCACCATGCGCATGGTGGCTGGTTTGGAAGAGCCCAGCGAAGGCGAGGTGTGGATCGGCGATCGCTGCGTCAACGACCTGGAACCCAAGGACCGCGACGTGGCCATGGTGTTCCAGAGCTACGGTCTGTACCCGAACATGACGGTGGCAGAAAACATCAGCTTTCCGCTGCGCATACGCGGGCTGAATTCAGCACAAATAGCAACAGCCGTGCAACTGGCCGCCGAGCGCGTGGAGCTCACCGACTACTTGCAGCGCAAGCCCAAAGAGCTGTCAGGCGGACAACGCCAGCGTGTGGCCTTGGCGCGCGCCATCGTGCGCAAGCCGTCTGTTTTTTTGATGGACGAGCCGCTCAGCAACCTCGACGCCAAGCTGCGCGTGAGCATGCGGGCGCACTTGAAAAATCTGCACCACAGCTTGGGCGTGACCACCATTTACGTGACGCACGATCAGAT
>JANPNT010000121.1:0-3613 GCA_031427655.1 Burkholderiales bacterium | reverse complement strand
TGTTCACTCCCACTTCCTGGCTCCCTCCCCCAAGTCCTGAAAGGGCCTCTCCGTCGCCTTCGGATGAGGGGGCCACACCCGCCAGATTCATGTACACGGGTGTCACCACCGTCACATCAGGCAAATGCGTCCCCCCGTGATACGGGTCATTCAGCGCATACACGTCGCCGGGCCTCATCGTCCCCGCGTTGCGCGCCACCACCGTTTTGATCGACTCGCTCATCGAGCCCAAATGCACCGGCATGTGCGGCGCATTAGCGATCAAATTGCCCTGCGCATCAAACAGCGCGCAAGAAAAATCCAAGCGCTCTTTGATGTTGACCGAATAAGCCGTGTTCTGCAGTTGCAAACCCATTTGCTCGGCGATGTTCATGAACAGGTTGTTGAACACCTCCAGCATCACCGGGTCGACTTGCGTGCCGATGGCGACGCGCGCTTCGCGCGCTTCGATGCGGTCGATCACCAAGTGATCCAACGCTGTGACTCGTGCTTGCCAACCCGGCTCCACCACCGTCGTCGCATTCTTCTCGGCAATGATGGCCGGGCCGGTGACGACGTGCCCCGGGCGCGTGTCTTCGCGCACCACCAAGTTGGCGTCCCACCACTTGCCGCTGCTGAACATGCGCACCGTGGCGGCGGCTGGCGCAGCGCCTGTGGCGCTCACCTCAAAGCGCGGCTCGTTCGGTGCGTCACCCGCTGCAATGGCTTCCACCGAGACGGCCTCAACCATCAAGCGCCGCTCAGACATCAAAAACGCAAAGCGCTGCCGATACGCCGCCTCGAACGCGGTTTGAATTTCCGCCGCGCTGCCTTGATCCACCACAGCCACCACCAAGGCCGAATCGGTGCCTTCGTAGCGCACATGCACACGGCGATGCACCTTGAGCGCGCCGCTGCTCACGCCTTGCCGAGTGAGTTCATCTGACGCAGCCAGGCTCAATTCATCCAGGCGCGCCTGCATCACGTCCAGCGCTTCCGCCAGCGGCTTCTCTATCGCCGCTTGACGCATCACACCTTGATCGGCCAAGCCCATGCCGTAGGCCGACAACACGCCCCCCAGCGGGTGCGCAAATACGCGCGTCATGCCCAAGGCGTCGGCCACACGACAGGCGTGTTGGCCCCCTGCTCCGCCGAAGCATTGCAAGGTGTAGCGCGTCACGTCGTAGCCGCGCGCCACCGATATTTTTTTGATGGCGTTGGCCATGGCCCCTACCGCAATGTCGATGAAACCTTCGGCCACTGCTTCGGGGCTGCGCTTCGCACCCGTAAGGCGTGCGATGTCTTGCGCCATGGCGCTGAATTTTTCCGTCACCACCTGCGCATCGAGCAGCTCGTTGGCGTGCGGACCGAACACTTTGGGAAAGTAAGCGGGCTGAATTTTGCCGACCATCACGTTCGCATCGGTCACTGCCAAAGGCCCGCCGCGTCGGTAGCAGGCCGGGCCGGGGTTGGCCCCCGCGCTTTGCGGCCCGGCGCGAAAACGCGCGCCGTCAAAGCTCAACACCGAGCCGCCGCCTGCGGCCACGGTGTGAATGCTCATCATCGGTGCGCGCATGCGCACGCCCGCCACTTGGGTTTCAAAGGCGCGCTCAAACTCGCCCGCGAAGTGGCTCACGTCGGTGGAGGTGCCGCCCATGTCAAAGCCAATCACGCGGTCGATGTCGGCCAGTTGCGCGGTGCGCACCATGCCCACAATGCCGCCGGCTGGCCCGGACAAGATGGCGTCTTTGCCTTGGAACACATGCGCATCGGTCAAGCCACCCGAGGACTGCATCAAAAACAACTTCACGCCCGGCATTTCCGCTGCCACTTGCTCCACGTAGCGGCGCAGGATGGGCGACAAATAGGCGTCCACCACCGTGGTGTCACCCCGGCTCACCAGCTTCATCAGCGGGCTGACCTGGTGTGACACGCTGACCTGAGTGAAGCCTGCCTCGCGCGCCAAAGCGGCCGCTGCCAGCTCATGCGCCGGGTAACGGTAGCCATGCATGAAAACAATGGCCACGCTGCGCAAACCCGCGTCAAACGCGGCCCACAAACGCTCGCGCAAATGTGCGGCGTCCAGCGCTTGCTCGACCTCGCCGTGCGCGCCCACGCGCTCCACCGCTTCGATGACCCGCGAATAAAGCAGCTCGGGCAAGACGATGTGGCGCTCAAAGATTTTCGGGCGATCTTGGTAGGCGATGCGCAGCGCATCACGAAAGCCGCGCGTGGTCACCAACAAGGTCGGCTCACCCTTGCGTTCCAAGAGCGCATTGGTCGCGACGGTGGTGCCCATCTTCACGCACTCAACTTGTGCGGATGTGATGGGCTCGTGCGCCTGCAATCCCAACAGATGGCGGATCCCGGCCACCGCTGCGTCCCGGTATTGCTCAGGGTTCTCGCTGAGCAACTTGTGCGTCACCAAGCTGCCATCAGGCCGCTTGCCCACCACGTCGGTGAAGGTGCCGCCGCGGTCGATCCAGAACTGCCAGCGGTTGATCACGGCGGTGCTCACAGCGAAGTGGCCGCGCGCGCGGCTTGGTCGTACATGCCCGACATGGTGCGCATCAATCGCGCCAGCTCGCCGATGTCGTGGTTGCGCTCGCTGTCGAGGTTGTCGACCAAACAAGCTTCGCGCACCTCACGGTACTTTTGAACCGCAGCCTCGCCCAAAGCGCTCGGGCTGTAAAACACTTCCTTGCCGACTTTGTCTCCCTGCGCCAAACCCGCTGCAAGCAACTTTTTCAGCGAGTACGCCACCACGTGCGTGTCTTCGTAATTCAACACGAAGCAAATGTCGGCCAATTTTTTATTGCGGGCGCGATGGTTGATGTGATGCAACACCAGCACGTCAGTGATGGTCAGATCGGCTGCGCCTGCCGCCGACATACAGCGCACCGCCCAGCGCGAAAACGCGTTCCAGGCCACGATCAATCCGAACTCGAACTCCGACAGCTCCATGCTGCGCGGCGACACCAGATGCGACGACGACACGATACCGCTGCGCGCCACTTTGAGAGGCACGGCCGTTTTGGTGGTGACTACGGCGGTGGCAACAGGTTTTCTGGGCATTGTGTTTTTGTCGGGGCTATTGAGAGCTAAACATCGATAATTTATCGACAATCTACTCACATTTTCAACAAATCACAAGTCGCATCTGTCCGGATGCTGAAGCCGAAAGCGCACCCTAAGCTTTGTGCCTCATCCCCACCTTTCTTTTGACTGGAGTGCCCATGAATCCGACCCGTCGCGCCGCCATTCCGGCCGCTGTTTTCGTCTCTTTGCTGGCACTGACCGGCACCGCCTTGGCTCAAACCAAGTGGGACTTGCCGGCCGCCTACGCCGCGACCAACTTCCACACTGAAAACCTGATTCAGTTCGCCAAAGACGTGGATGCCGCCACCGCAGGCAAGCTCAAAATCACCGTGCATGCCAACGCATCGCTGTTCAAAGCAAATGAAATCAAGCGCGCCGTGCAAGGCGGGCAAGCGCAGATCGGCGAGGTCTTGCTAGTCAACTTTGAAAACGAAAACCCGATTTATGGGCTCGACGGACTGCCGTTTCTTGCCTCCAGCTACGCCGACTCGGCCAAACTGGCGCAGGCGCAAAAGCCTGCGCTCAACAAGCTGCT
>JANPNT010000120.1:0-1697 GCA_031427655.1 Burkholderiales bacterium | reverse complement strand
GTTTTTTTTCTTGATGTGAGCCTTCGCGCAGGTCGGCGGAAACGGCTTTTCCGCTTCAAACGGCGGGCTGGGCCTGCGCATTGCGCAGTCGAATGTGCAGTTCGCGCAGCTGCTTCTCATCCACCGCCGAGGGCGCACCCGTGAGCAAGCACTGAGCGCGTTGGGTTTTGGGGAAGGCAATCACGTCGCGAATGCTCTCGGCGTGGGTCATCATGGTCACCAAACGGTCCAGGCCAAACGCCAAGCCGCCATGTGGCGGTGCGCCGTATTGCAAAGCGTCCAGCAAGAAGCCAAATTTCTCTTGCGCTTCTTCGGCACCGATGTTCAGCGCTTTGAAGACCTTGCTTTGGATTTCAGCGCGGTGAATTCGAACCGAACCGCCGCCCATCTCCCAGCCGTTGAGCACCATGTCGTAAGCCTTGGAAATGCAGGCACCGGGGTCGGTGTCCATCAGGTCTTCATGACCGTCTTTCGGCGCGGTGAACGGGTGGTGAACCGCGTTCCAACGCTCGCCGATGTCGGCTTGCTCGAACATCGGAAAATCAACCACCCACAGGGGTGCCCAGACGTCGTCGAACAAGCCGTGGGCTTTGCCAAATTCACTGTGGCCCAGCTTGACACGCAGCGCGCCGATGGCGTCGTTGACGACTTTGCCTTTGTCGGCGCCGAAGAAGATCAAGTCGCCGGTTTGCGCGCCCGTGCGGCTCAAGATGTCAGCCACGGCTTGGTCATGAAGGTTCTTGACGATGGGGCTTTGCAAACCCTCACGGCCTTTGCTCAAGTCGTTGACCTTGATCCATGCCAAGCCCTTGGCACCGTAGATTTTCACGAACTCGGTGTAGGCATCAATCTCGCCGCGGCTGATGCCGCCAGCGGCTTCGCCGCCGCCGGGCACACGCAGCGCGACCACGCGGCCACCGGGTGTGGTGGCAGGTGTGCTGAAGACTTTGAAGTCCACTGTTTTCATGGCATCTGTGAGTTCGGTGAACTCCAACTTCACGCGCATGTCAGGTTTGTCCGAGCCAAAGCGGTGCATCGCCTCGGCGTACTTCATGACCGGATAAACCGGCAAATCCACGCCGATGGCGTTCTTGAAAACGGTGCGGATCATGCCCTCGAACATGCTGCGAATTTCTTCTTCGGTGAGGAAGCTGGTTTCGATGTCGATCTGCGTGAATTCAGGCTGCCGATCGGCCCGCAAGTCTTCGTCGCGGAAGCACTTGGTGATTTGGTAGTAGCGGTCAAAACCGGCCACCATCAACAACTGTTTGAAGAGCTGCGGGCTTTGCGGCAACGCGAAGAACATGCCTTCGTTGACGCGGCTGGGCACCAGGTAATCGCGCGCGCCTTCGGGCGTGCTCTTGGTGAGCATGGGGGTTTCGATGTCGATGAAGCCGTTGGCATCCAAGAACTTGCGCACCTCCATCGCCACGCGGTAGCGCAGCATGAGGTTTTTTTGCATTTGCGGGCGGCGCAAGTCGAGCACGCGGTGCGTCAGGCGGGTGGTCTCAGACAGGTTGTCGTCGTCAATTTGGAAGGGCGGCGTGACGCTCGCGTTGAGCACTTCCAGCTCCAAACACAGCACTTCAATTTTCCCGCTCACCAGGTTGGCGTTGGCCGTGCCAGACGGGCGCGCGCGCACTTTGCCCACCACTTTCAAGCAGAACTCGCCGCGCACGTTTTCGGCCACGTTGAAC
>JANPNT010000119.1:0-3547 GCA_031427655.1 Burkholderiales bacterium | reverse complement strand
CGCCTGAAGATGCCCGATGGCGAAGCCATCGAGGCCGGCATCGTCTCGCGCAGCATCGAAGGCGCGCAGCGCAAGGTCGAGGCGCGCAACTTCGACGTGCGCAAGCAGTTGCTCGAGTATTGACTTGCTTCATTTTCGCTTTCACCAGCGAATGCCCGGTTTTCCACATCAACGGTTTGCCACCCGCTTTGCGGATGACCGGGGCCAAACGCTGCGTGCATTTCACGTCGTAAATCACGGTGGCGCCGGGGTTGCGCTTGAGGATGTCGGTGGCGAACAGCATCAGCTGGCGGTCGGGGTAAATGATCTGGCCGTCTTTCGTGACCACGCCCAAGCGGTCGCCGTCGCCGTCAAACGCCAAGCCAATTTCGGCGTCTGAATTTTTCACCGCATGAATCAAGTCGGCCAGGTTTTCGGGCTTGCTGGGGTCGGGGTGGTGGTTCGGGAAGTTGCCGTCCACTTCGGAATAAAGCTCGGTCACCTCGCAGCCCAAGGCCCGCAAAATGCCTGGGGCCGATGCGCCAGGAATGCCGTTGCCGGAGTCGACCACGATCTTCATCGGGCGCTTCAGTTTGCAGTCGTTGGTGATGCGCGCGCTGTACTCGGGCACCACGTTCATTGAGGCGCAGCGGCCTTTTGCTTTCACATAGTCTTCGGCCTCCATGCGCAGGCGCAGCGCTTGAATTGCGTCGCCGTAAATGGCGGCACCAGCCAGCACCATCTTGAAGCCGTTGTAGTCTTTCGGGTTGTGGCTGCCGGTGACCATGATGCCGCTCTTGCAGCCGCGTCGGCCGCGCGTGGCGGCCACGTAATAAAGCATGGGCGTGGTCACTGCACCCAAGTCCACCACGTCCAAACCGGTGGACGCCAAACCGCGCATCAACGCAACCACCAGGCTTGGGCCAGACATGCGGCCATCGCGTCCCACAGCCACGGCTCGCTCACCGGCCTTGACGGCCTCAGAGCCAAACGCACGGCCCAAGTGTTCGGCAAACACTTCGTCAATGGTGGTGCCGACGATGCCGCGGATGTCGTAGGCTTTGAAGTTGGATGCAATGACTTTCATGGCTGGCTTCCTTAAGAGTTGCGGGATTGTAGAGACGCGGCCTGCTTGATGCGCCTGTGAAATCGCGCAGCAAGATGGCTGAAATCTAGGTGTCCGAAAACGGCGAGTTATTCGAGCGCTGCGCCGGATAATCGCGTCATGCTGAGCATCGACATTTCAGACCACGCCGCTGCCTACCAAGTGTTGCTGGCCCGCGACGCGCGCTTTGACGGCTGCTTGTTTGTGGGCGTCACGTCCACCGGCATTTACTGTCGCCCGATCTGCCGGGTGCGCACGCCCAGGCCTGAGAACTGCCGTTTTTTTCAGACTCCGGCACAAGCCGAAGCGCAGAAGTTCAGGCCGTGCATGAAATGTCGGCCCGAGATTGCGCCTGGCCGCGGGTTCGACGCTGGACTGGCTTGGACCACCATGGACGCCTCACGCACTTTGGCGCGTCAAGCAGCCCAAGCACTCGACACCGCACTCGACACGCAAGCCGCCAGCGGCAAAGCCACCCGCCTGCTGGAAGTGGCCGCCAAATTGGGCGTGAGCGACCGCCACTTGCGCCGCATTTTTCAAGCCGAGCACGGCGTCACACCCATTCAATACTTGCAGACACGGCGCCTGTTGCTGGCCAAGCAATTGCTCACCGACACCCGCCTGCCCGTCACCCAAGTGGCCAGCGCCAGTGGTTATCAAAGCCTGCGCCGCTTCAATGCTGCCTTTGCTGAAAACTACCGCATGAGCCCCAGCCGGCTGCGCGGCAATGCCGCAGAAGAGGCGGTCAGCGCGACAGACTCATTGCAAATTGCGCTGTCCTATCGCGCGCCTTACAACGTCGAGCGCCTGATGAAATTCATCGCGCAGCGGGCGATTCCGGGGGTCGAATCGGTCGAGGGCTTGCGCATCAGACGCACGGTACGCGCCAACGCCATCGGCCCCGCTGCGCTGCAAAAGGCGGCGTGGATTGCGGCTGAATTTGTGCCCGAAAAGGCGCGCGTGCTGCTGCGCTTCTCGCCCGAGTGGGCCAACGCCAGCGCCGCCGTAACCACTGCCGCGCGCCGCTGGTTGGATTTGGACGCCGCACCCCACGCAGTGCATGCGGTGCTGGCCGACTTGCCCGGCGACGAAGGCCTGCGCTTGCCCGGCAGCTTGGACGGCTTCGAGTTGGCGGTGCGGGCCGTGCTGGGCCAGCAAGTCACCGTGGCCGGTGCGCGCACTTTGGCCAGCCGCTTCGTGCAACGCTTCGGCGTTGAGGTGCTCACGCCTTGGCCCGACATCAACCGCACCTTCCCGTCGCCAGAAAGTTTGGCTGGGGTGCCCGTTGAGAGCATCGCCGAGCTGGGCATCATCCGCAGCCGCGCAGGAGCCATCTTGGCGCTCGCGAAAGCGTGGCCTGAATTGCAGCCTCGCTTGGCCTCACCGCAAACACCCGACGCCCTGATTGCGCGCTTGGTGGCCCTGCCCGGCATCGGAGCGTGGACGGCCAGCTACATCGCCATGCGGGCGTTGAGCTGGCCCGACATTTTTTTACCGAACGATGTGGCCTTGCTGAAGGCCATGAAGCAGTTGTTCAACGCCGCGAACCAACGCGAAGCCGATGCCCTCGCGCAGCGCTGGCAGCCCTGGCGTTCGTATGCCGTTTTGCACTTGTGGAACAGCTTGGAAAAAACAAATTGAAGGAATGGACATGACCTCATCTGTCAAAGCAGTTCACAGCTTGGCCACTGGGCAAACCACCCTGCATACGCGGCTCGGCCCGCTGCTGTTGGCACGCACCGCGCAGGGCTTGGCAGGGGCTTGGTTCGAAGGCCAAAAGGACCATCCCGGCGTGTTGAGTGCGCCGCAAGATTCGGATGACCCTGTCTTGCTGAAAGCCGCGTCGCAGCTCACCGAATACTTCAACGGTCAACGCCAAGAATTTGACCTGCCACTCGACCTGCACGGCACCGATTTTCAGTGCAACGTGTGGCGCGCCTTGCTGAAAATCAGCCTGGGCAAAACGCAAAGCTACCGCGACATTGCGCACGCCGTGAACTCCCCTCAAGGCGTGCGCGCAGTCGGTTCCGCCGTGGGCAAAAACCCCTTGTCGGTCATCGTGCCGTGCCACCGCGTGATGGGCAGCGACGGCTCGCTCACCGGCTATGCGGGCGGCCTGGACCGCAAGCGCGCCTTGTTGAAACTGGAAGGCGTGGCGGTGCAGGAAGCCCTACTTTGAACCCGCGCATGGGGCCACGCTACATCACCGATGATGGTGTTCGTCGCCATGTTGTGGGGCGGCTCGTTTCTTTTCATGCGCATGGGCGCAGCAGAGTTTGGCCCGGTGCCTTTATCGGCGCTGCGTTTGATCGGCGCGTCGCTTCTGCTCATCCCTTTGCTGCTGTGGCGCGGTCAGTGGCATGCACTGCGCCAGCACTGGCGGCCCATCTTTTGGGTGGGCGTCACCAACTCCGCCCTGCCCTTTGTGTGCTTTGCCTACGCGGCGCTGTTCATCAACGCGGG
>JANPNT010000118.1:0-9903 GCA_031427655.1 Burkholderiales bacterium | reverse complement strand
CAGACGCGTGTTGTATGTAGGAGGCGACGCTTGCTTTCAACACTGCATTCAGCCCTCATAAACCTCGGGCACGAATGCGCACGTTGGTCAGGCCCGACAGCATCCCGGCCAAGAGCAGCGCAACGCAGCAATGGACGCCGGGCGCATCCCATGGCTCCTTGTGTCCGGTAAACCAGGGCGACAGCGCCGACACAGCGAACGCCGTGGCCGAGGCAACCAAGAATGTGAGCCCAGCGGATCGAAGCATGGCGGATCAGTGGAGCTTGGGTTGGGGGCCGAGTGGCTGAGGCGCCCGATGCGGTTTGCGGCTCGCACAGGGATGGCGGGCTCAATCTGCGGTGCACCGCCGGGCTGAAGTCAGGTCGTCTGCAGCATCCGGATCAACGCATCGATCACGTCGTTGCCGTCAGACGACTTGACTCGGTGTTGGCGCAAGTTGCGCAGCAGGTCGGCGCGCGCCAAGCTGCGGTGGTCGGCGCGGATCAAGATGCCTGCGATGGCGCGCTGCGCGTCGAGCGAGCGCGCCAGCGGAAACAAATCGGCAATTTCTTGCAGGCTTTGCGGGTCGGCCAAACGCTGCCGTGCCAGCGTCTCCAACGCGCGCACCTGAGCCTCACCGGCACCCATGCGCCGTATGCCCGCAGTGACGAGGCGCACCTCCGTCGCGCCGACCAGTGATCTGTGGCGCAGGTAAACCTGCGCGATGGCCAGGTCGTCGTCGCGCGCACTCGTCAACGCAAGAAGGGTGCGCTGGTGCGCTTCGGCATGGCCCAAGCAAGCCAGCACGGCTGAATGCGCGACCTTGGCCCAACGCGCTGCGCCGGTGGCAAGAACCTGCTGCGCCTCGGCCGGATCGCCCACCGCTGCGCTGGCGCAGACCAAATCCACTTCGTGCAGGCCCAGGCTGTCGCGCGCCATGCGCGTGCTGATCATGCGCAGCAACTCCGCGCGCTCTTGCATCGGCGACAACCACTTCAAGTTGCCTGCGAACGCCATCATGCGGGTCAGCACCTCTGCCTGATCAGCGTCACGCGCAAACACCAAAAAGCGGTCGCGTGTGGCGTGGTCGTTTTGAATGACCGCCAGCGCCGCCGCAACTTCGGGCTCCAGCCGCTGGGCCGGGCTGATGGAGGCCACGTAACGCTCCAATTGGTCGAGCATCATGCGCACCTGAGTGATGTCGCGTTGCAGTACCTGGTGCAAGAAGGCCAGCCTTTGCACCTGCGATGGCCGCTCGTCCGCAAAGCCGCACACATCGCGTTGAAAACCCGCATGCGGGTCAGCATTGGTGAGCCCCGCCACGGCAATCATCGAACTGGGGCCAAACAGCTTCAACAGCGTCGGGCTGATGCGGCCGCTGGCCACCTCGCCTGCCGGTGCCGACTGGAAGTAGCGTTCGAGCAGCGGCCCGGCGAAGCGACCAAGCGGCGCTTTGGAGGAAAAGCCGTAGAGCACCGGGACGTCCTTGAAGACGTGGCGCAGCCGGTCGCGGTTGCTTTGGCCGTAGCGCTCGCTCAGCAGCGTTGAAACCCGCTCAGCGTCGGCGTGGGTATGGCCCGAGCGCAACAAGCTGCGCGTGACTTCGCCCGACGCGCCGTAGCGCGGCTCCGACTTCAGCGTGTTGCAGCCGAACAAGTACACCTCTTTGAGTTGCGAGAACAAAGCTTTGGCGGGTGCGCTGCACGACGCTTGCTGCAACTCATGCATGGTCAGAAACTCACGGTCGTCGAAGCGGTCGGTGTAGAACTCGGTGCCGTCGTCGAAGTGACCAGAAATGATGAGCGCATCGCAGACCACGCCACTGCGCCGCGCTGCGCCCAGCCAGTCTGCTTGGCCGCGCTGCACCAATTCAACGTGCCGGTACTCGCCGCGCGGCAGGTGGCGTACAAAAGCGTCTTTTTCGTCAGACGAATTGATGGTGACGGTGCACACCGTTTTGAGTGCGGTGTGGGCAACGGAGGTTTCGGCGTGCGCCGTGCAAGACAGCAGCAGAGCTGCAGCACCGAAGGCAATATGGCGCAGGGCGCGAACTTTGGTCACCAATTAAGTCTGACAGGCCGGGCGCAGTCTCAGAAAAAAGGTCTTTGCGCGCCCACGCTTGCGCTCACGACGAACGCAGCCTGCGCAGCAGCGCATCCACCATGTTGTCCCCAGGCGGGGACGGGCGGCGGTCTTTGACCAAGGTGAGCACCAGTTCCGGGCTGGCGATGGAGCGCTTGTCGGCGCGCATCAAGATGCCTGCGACAGCGGCTTGGACGGCCGCCGACGATGTTTGCGAGTACAGGCCAATCAGCAGGTCAAGGATGCTGCGGTCGGCCACATAGTGACGGCCCAACGACTCCAGCGCACGCACCTGCGCATCAGACGGGCTCATGTTGACAACCTCGGCGGCGACGCGGCGCAACTCGGCGGCGTCGGAAATCGGACGGTGGCGCAAATAGGCCTGCGCGATTTGCACCTCTGCAATGTCTGAACTCACCAAGCCCTGCAAGGTGCGTGTGCGCCCTTCGGCGCTGCCCAAGCAAGCCTTCACCGCCGCGTGCGGAATGTCCAAGGCCGAGACGGGCACGAAGGCACCGTCCAGTTCGTGCTGTTGATTCAAAGTGCAGGCCAGATCGACTTCCGTCACGCCCAGCACAGGGCGGGCTTGGAGTTCACCCAGCATCAAGCCCAGCTCATCCCAACGTGCTTCGTCTGACAGCCAGCCGAGATCGAGCGCCAGCGAAAGCAGGCGCGCGCGCACCGCCGGCTCATCGGCGTCGCGCGCGAATGCAAGGAAGCTCGTGCGGGTGACGCCGTCGGCCGCAATGCGCGCCAGCGCTTCGGCCGTTTTCGGTGTGCGCCGCTGCGGGTCTTCAAGCGTCTTCGCAAAGCGCTGGATGCGGTCAAGATGCACGCGGGTCTGCGACACCGGCCTTTGAAGCAGTTGGTGCACGAAGCCGAGCTTGTCCACATCGGAAAGTCGATCATCGGCAAACTGGCACACATCACGGCGCACGGCGGCATTCGGGTCGTTGTCGGTCATGCCGCGGGTGACCGACATGCCGAAGCTGGAGAACTGCTGGAGCAAGCGGCTGCTGCTGCGGCCCTGCGCCACATCACGGGCACCACCCGCGCGAAAAAAGCGCTCCAAGCTTGCGGCCGCCACTGGGCCCAGCGGTGCCACGGAGGAAAAGCCGTAAATGACCGGCACGTCTTTGAACACCAAACGCATGCGGTCGCGGCTGCTTTCTCCGTGCTTTGCGTTCAAAGCCTGCCACTGGGTTTTGGCCTCCTTCAGCGTATGCCCTTCGCGCACGAGGCTGCGCATGATCTCGGCAGAGCTGCTGCTGTTGGCGTGCGGGTTCAGCGTGTTGCAGCCAAAAAGATGAACCTCTTTGAGGCGAGTAAAAAGCCCCGGGCAGGAATCGCTGCACGAGACACGTTCAAGTTCATCGACAGGCAAAAATTCGCTCGACTCCAACTGGTCTGAGAAGAACTCATTGCCACCGTCGTAGTGACCAGAAATGATGAGCACGTCGCAAGCCACGCGCGCTTGGCAAGCGGAGGCCAACCAGTCGGGCCGTCCGCGCTCCACAAGCTCCACAAAGCGATATTTCGACTCGGGCAGGTGGCGGCGAAAGGCTTGCTTTTCGTCGGCGGAGTTGACGGTGATGGTGCACACCGTTTGCTGGCCGCCCTGGGCAGACATTGCCGGCGCGCAAAGGCACATCAACGCGGCTGCCGAGGTTGAAAACAAGCGCTTGATCTTGACGAACGCCAGCGCCCCCGCCCGGTGGGTTGCCCGGTGGGTTGCCCGGGCGTGTGCCCAGGGGTGTGCGCTGTGGGTTGCCCGGGGCTGCGCCCTGTGGGCGTTGAAGGCTGCGAGCGCTACCAAAGCTTCTTTCCGTCGATCACCACAACCGGTGCGTCAGCCGCCACGAAGTCATCGAACAAACGTGCGTTCACGCCGATGCGGCGGGTCGTTTGATCCCAGCTCCCATCGGGCTCGAAGGCCGGGGAATCGGTGAAGGTGCCGCAGCCACATTCGGGGCAAAAGTGGTGAGCCACCTGCTTGGTTTTCCAGCGGTAAGTGGCGTCGGCATTCGCTGGGCTGGTCAAGTGGAACTGCGCGGGTTCGAAGTAGGCCCACAGCACGCCGCGCTTGGCGCAGAACGAGCAGGTGCAGCGTGTCAGGGTGGCGGGAAACTTGGCTTCGACCATGAATGTGGACGTGCCGCAGTGGCAGCTTCCTGTGATGCTCATGCGCGCTCCTTCTGCGAGCCGCTGGGTGAGCAGCTCATAGCTTCAGTGTCCGAGGGGCATTCTTGCTGGTCTGTGCGTTGGGACACTCAATGTTGCTGAAGCGAACCTGTCCCGGCAGCCAAAGCCAACGCGCTCCACACGGCACGTACTGTTCGGTGCCATTGCCTTGTGGACACCTGTCAACTCGGGCGTGCAGCAGCATCTGCATCGGCGCAAATTTGCGTGCCCGCATTGCCCGCCAGCATGTCTTCAATCTGATCCAGTGAGCCGATCACAGCGCGTTTGCCGGTGGCGACGACGAACTTCACCGCCGCTTCCACCTTCGGCCCCATCGACCCCGACGCGAAGTTGTGTGGGGCCAATTCCTGCGGCGTCGTTTGACTCAAGCGGCGCTGCTCCGGCTGACCCCAATTCACGTAGACCGCGTCCACATCGGTGGCGATGATCAAGCAGTCGGCTTGCACCCCGACAGCGATCATCGCGGTGCACAGGTCTTTGTCGATGACAGCTTCCACACCCTCCATGCCGACGCCGTTGGCCTTGCGCACAACAGGAATGCCGCCGCCGCCGCCGGCAATCACCAGCGCGCCGGTGTTTTGCAACGCGCGAATGGCCTGCATCGCCAGCACTCGCACTGGCTGGGGTGAGGCCACCAGTCGGCGCAGCGCAGGCTTGTCACCAGCGCCCACCTTGCCCATCGTCCACGTCTTGCCCGCCGCCACCTCGTCAGCCTCCTCTGGGGTGTAGGTCGGCCCGATGGGCTTGGTGGGGCTTTTGAATGCAGGGTCGAATCTGTCGACCTCCACGCGCGTGAGCAGCGTGACGACGGTGCGTTCAACGGGCAGCAAGTTGGCAATTTCCTGCTCCAACACATAGCCCAGCATGCCCGCCACTTCGGCGTCCAGCATGTCCAGCGGGTTGGGTTCGGTGCCCGGGTTCTGCGCCGCATAGGCGGCCGATTGCAGCGCCAGCAAACCCACCTGCGGGCCGCTGCCGTGGGTCAGCACGATTTGGTGAGCCGCGCGGCCCATGTCTTCGACGCAGGCGATCTTGGCGAGTTGGGCTGCGGCAATGCGCACATTGCCCAACAAGTTGGGCGCCGTAGGCGCTTGGCCGCTGCGCAGCAGAGCGTTGCCGCCAATGGCGATGACGAGCTTCATGACAAGGTGGCCACGAGCACCGCTTTGATGGTGTGCAGGCGGTTTTCGGCTTGCGTGAAAACAATCGACGCCTCTGACTCAAACACCTCGTCGGTGACTTCAATCTCACTCAGACCGAACTTCTGATGCACCTCGCGACCGACTTCGGTTTCCAGGTTGTGAAAGGCGGGCAGGCAGTGCATGAAGCGGGTGCGTGGGTTGCCGGTGGCGCGCATCAAAGCGGCATTCACTTGGTAGGGCAACAGTTGGTCAATGCGCTGCTTCCACACCGCGTCGGCTTCACCCATCGACACCCACACATCGGTGTACAAAAAGTCGGCACCGGCCACCGCCTTGCGCGGGTCGGTTTCCAGGGTGATGCAGGCACCGGTGGTGACGGCCAGCAGCCTCATTTTCGCGACCAATTCAGCTGGCGGTGCCAGCGCCGCCGGAGAGCAAATGCGCACGTCCATCCCCATTTGTGTGCCGCCCACCAGCAGCGAACAACCCATGTTGAAACGCGCGTCGCCCAAGTAGCAAAACGACAAATCGTGCAGCGGCTTTTCGCCGAACTCGGCCATGGTCATCAGATCGGCCAGCACCTGGGTTGGGTGGGCTTCATCGGTCAGCCCGTTCCACACCGGCACGTGCGAAAACTTGGCGATGTCTTGCACCACGCTTTGGTGAAAGCCGCGGTACTCGATGCCGTCGAACATGCGGCCCAACACGCGGGCAGTGTCTTTCAACGACTCTTTGTGGCCAAGTTGCGAGCCCGCTGAATCGAGGTAAGTCACGTGACCGCCTTGGTCGTGAACTGCCACTTCAAATGCACAGCGCGTGCGGGTGGAAGCTTTCTCAAAAATCAGCGCGATGTTTTTGCCCTTGAGTCGCGGATGCTCGGTGCCCGCCGCCTTGGCGCGCTTGAGCTCTACAGCCAAATCAAGCAAATAGCGAATGTCACGCGGCGCGAAGTCGACCAAGTCGAGCAGGCTGCGGTTGTGCAGGTTGAAGCTCATGATGAATGGTGCCCCTGGTCGGTTGAGTACGTCTGCCCATTTCCCGAGAGGATGCGTTCCGGCTTGGGAGCGGCCCGCCGCTCGGCCCGGCGCGCGGTCATACCGCGTCCCTCTCAACAGGGCAGCTCATGCAGTGGCTGCCACCGCGCCCTCGCCCTAGTTCGCTGCTGGGCAGGGTGATGACTTCAATGCCCGCTTTGCGCAGCAGGGTGTTGGTGTAAACGTTGCGGTCGTAGGCCATGACCACACCGGGGGCCACGCACAGTAGGTTGTTGCCGTCGTCCCATTGCTCACGTTCCGATTCATAAGCGTCGCCGCCGGTCGGCACGGTGCGGATTTTTGGCAAACCCATGGCGCTGGCCACCACTTCAATGAAGGGCTTGGCCTCAAGGCGCACATCCAGCGTGCCTTCCGTTTTACCTGGTCGCAGGCTGTGCACGCGGATGGCATGGACCATTTCCGGGAAGATGGTGGCGAGGTCGCGGTCGCAGAAGCTGAACACCGTGTCCAGGTGCATGGCACCGCGTGATTTGGGTATCTGGGCGGCCAGCACATGCACGGCGGCACCGGCCGCAAACAAGCTGCGCGCCAATTGGCTCACGCCTTGCGGCGAGCTGCGTTCGCCCATGCCGACCAAAACAACGCCTTTGCTGATGGGCATCACGTCACCGCCTTCGAGGCAGGCCAAGCCGTGGTCTTTGTTGGGGTCGCCCCACCACACTTTGGTGGTGCTGCCAAACAGCGGATGGAAGCGGTAGATGGCAGCCATCAGCAAAGTTTCTTGGCGACGCGCAGGCCAGTACATGGGGCTTAGCACCACGCCGTCGCCGATCCAACAACTGTTGTCGCGGGTGAACAATGTGTTGGGCAGCGGCGGCAGCAGCAAGTCGGCTGGTGCCGCGACGCCCCCCAGCAGGCCGCTCTGCTCGAAGGGCAGTTCGGCGCGCGCCACGCCGCCGATCAGGTGTTCGGCGAGCTTGGCCGCTGGCAAGGCTTCCAGCCACGGGCGCAGCTGCGCGGCGCTTTCCACGTCAATAAAATCGGCTCCGAGCTTTCGGTCGAGCAGCCATTGCCGCGCGTCAGGAAGCGTCACCACATCGCTGAGCAAATCGTGCATTTCCAGCACATTCACATCGCGCTCTTTCAGCGCCACCGTGAAGGCATCGTGGTCGTTGCGGGCACGCGCCACCCACAGCACATCGTCGAATAACAGTTCGTGGCAATTGGCCGGTGTCAGGCGCTTTTGCGCCAAGCCGGGTCGGCAAACAATCACTTTGCGCAGGCGGCCGACTTCGGAGTGCAAGCCTGTCGTCACGGCAGATTCCGTCATAGGGTCAGTCTCCCGGTGGCCAGCATTGCGGTGGAGGCTGTGGCCAACAGCACCAAGCCCGCCAGCACCGCCCACTCATGGCCGCTGAAAGGCTTCTGCGCGTGCTGCTTTTTGGCCCACAGGTACACCAACGCGCCCGGCGCATAAAGCAGTGCACTGAGCAGCAAATACTTCGCGCCTGCGGCGTACAGCAACCAGACGCAATAAACCGCTGCCAGCGCGGTGAAGCCAACGGCAGCGCGCTTGCCTGTTGCGGTCGCTGGCGGCCCCTCGCCCGTCCATGCCAGTTTCAAACCGTAGGCTGCGCTGAACAAGTAAGGAATCAGAATCATCGCGGTCGACAGCGAGATCAAAGCCAGGTACGACGCCTTCGACCACAGCGTGACGATCAGAAAAAGTTGCACCATGCCGTTGGTCAGCCACAGCGCATTCGCGGGCACACCTTTGCCGTTTTGCTGAGCGAGCCACTGCGGCATGACCGCGCCCTTGGCGGGTGTGAACAGCGACTCTGCTGCCAGCAGCATCCAGGCCAAAAAGCCGCCGCCCACCGACACGATCAGGCCCACGTAGATCAGCACCGCGCCCCAAGTGCCCACCACCCGTTCCAGCACCGGTGCCATCGACGGGTTCTTCATCGCGGCCAGCTCAGACTGCGACGCGATGCCCAGCGACAACAACGACACGCCCATCAACAAGGCCAAGCAAACCAAGAAGCCCAATACCGTAGCGCGGCCCACGTCGGAGCGGTTCGCAGCGCGCGCTGAATACACGCTGGCACCTTCAATGCCTATGAACACCCACACCGTGACCAACATGGTGCTGCGCACTTGGTCTAGCACCGAGCCCAATCCTCCAGGTGACTCGGGCGCGCCCCAAAAGTCGAGCGTGAAGGTGGACGCTTGAAACGCCATGGCCACCAACACGATGAACAACAGCAACGGGACGACCTTCGCCGCCGTGACCACTGCGTTCAATACAGCCGCCCCTTGAATGCCGCGCAACACCAAAAAGTGGACCCCCCACACGACGACCGATGCGCCGATCACAGAGGCCAGCGTGTTGCCTTCACCAAAGGCCGGATAGAAATAACCCAACGCGCCAAAGGCCGCCACCAAGTAGCCGACGTTGCCGATCCACGCACTGACCCAGTAGCCCCAAGCCGCGTTGAAGCCCACGTATTCGCCCGACAGTGCGCGCGCATAGGCGTACACCCCGTTGTCCAGTTCGGGCTTGCGCACCGCCAGCATTTGGTAGGTGAAAGCCAACATCAACATGCCCACACCGGTGATGGCCCAGCCAATCAGGATGGCCCCTGCTCCCGCACCTGCGGCCATGTTTTGCGGCAAACCAAAGATGCCGCTGCCGAGGATGGAGCCGACCACCAGCGCCACCAGCAGGCTCAGGCCCAGCTTGCCTTTTTCGGCGACCACGGGCGCGGCTGTCGGGTCCGCTTTGGATGTGGGCGCAGCGAAAGGTGGTGCCGAAAGGATGTCAGTTACGGGCTTCATGCAAGCAACCGTAAATCGCTTGAATCGCTGCGTCTGTGCGGCGGCGAACGTAGGCCGACTCGGCATTGATGGGCGGCCGCATGTGGCCGGTGCAGTTCGAACTCGCTACGGAAACGGGTTCGCAGCTGAGCATCAAACACCGTCTGATGGCTGCCCAGCACGCTCTGGAAGCACAGAAAATACGGTGCCCGTGCAAACGAAATGAGACGGCAGAGTTCAGTGCGTCTGGCATCACCATCACCACGATCCGCCACGATCCACCACGATCAGCCGCACGGAGCACGCGGCCGACGTTGTGCGCCTTGCCCGAGGCCGCTACCAACTGCCCCATGCCGCGCCAGGAGTGTGGGCGACCTGTTCAGCTACCGCCGCACGGTGGGCGATGTGCTTGCCGTGGAAGGCTTGCGCCAAGCTTTGCGCCAACGCAAGGCGACGCCTGCGGCGATTGCGCGCGTAGCTCAGGCGGTGGGTGTGTGAGCCACGATGGGGCCCTTCGTTATGGCGCTGATCAGCGATGCCTGACCGTCCGCGCAACGTGGGCGCATCGGCGCGTCAGCGCCTGCTGTACCGGCTGAGTTTGTCCGCGCACCGCAAGCGGTTTGTGCAACCCGCGATGTAGACCTGCTTGGGTTTGGCTACGCGGAAGCAAGCGCATTGCTGGCGAG
>JANPNT010000117.1:0-3786 GCA_031427655.1 Burkholderiales bacterium | reverse complement strand
AAGGCCACCTCCAAGTAGTCGTTGCGCAGAGTCGCTTCCCACGCATCCACAAATGCTTGGCCGATGAGTGCCACCCAAACGATGGTGGGCGTGCCTTTGGGGAGGTAAAAAACCCGCGACTGGTAGTCGAAGTGATTGCCCCAACTCAGGCCGCCGTATTCCCGCGATGCGTGGGCCTGCAACCAATCGAGGCAGCGGGTGGCTTTCTCCAAGTCCGCAGGGTCTTGGGTGTGAAGGTGCAACTTGAGATAGCCCCGCGCCAAATACGCATAGCCCTTGGAACTGGGGGCAGGCCTGATGCCCAGCAGGGGGCGCAAGTTGAACGGGAAGCGCCGCACACCCTGCTGCAAAAGCTGCTTGCCGAAGTGACCTAACGCCAATGGACGCAACCAGGCGTTCAGGCCGTCAAAAGGATCGTAGGCTTGGTAGTTGTGGCTCACCAGCCAAGCGTCCAAGCGTCGAATCGATTCCAGCATGGGGTCTCCGAAAAGGTTCTTAAAAAAAGTTTGCGAGTCAATGGGCCAAGGCCTGCACGGGCGACAACCTGTCCATCGTTCTTCTCACGCGCAGCTTGGTGTTATTGAGCCGGCTGCGCATGGCCTTGGCGCGGCGCCAACCGAACACGCTGCGCAAAAGCTTGAAATGAAGACGCTCGTGCGGTGCCACCAAAGCCCCGTCAAGCGAGCTCGCCAAGCGGTGGCACTGATCGACCAATTCGGTTTGCTCGGGGTAAAACTGCCCCAACTTGTCTTGCAGCAGACACACGCAAGCGCCTCGAGTGCGTTCGCTGTCTTCCAACCTGAGCAAGTGCTCAACGCACAAACGCAGCGACAACATTTCCGAGCGCAAGCTGGCCTCTGACTTCTGCGAACTCAGCGACGTGGCGTTGCCGATTCGGTAATAGCTTTTGGCCTGCGGCACAAAGCGCACCTGCTGGCTGGCTGCCACCAAGCGGCACATGTATTCGCCGTCGTCGTCGGCACTCAAGCGTTCGTTCCAAGGCCTGGCCAACTCCATCAGCTTGCGGCTCACCAGCCAAGAGGCCGGGAACATGAAGGTGTTGGCGGTGAACTTGGTGACGATCCAATCCACAGGCGAGTGGGTCTGCCAAAGCGCGTCGTGGTGGAACACCGCGCGCTCGGTGTGCACAAAAAACCGACCCCAGGCGCTGGTCAGCAAATCGCGCGTGCTCAGGCCGTGATCGGCTGCGGCCAGTTGCAAGCTCAACTTTTGCGGATGCAGCAAATCGTCGGCGTCCAGGAACTGAATGTGCGAACCCTGCGCCGCGTTCATGGCCGTGTTGCGAGCCGACGCTGCGCCTTGGTTGGCCTGCGCCACCACGCGCACGCCTTTTGATGCAAAACGCATGGCCACTTTGAAGGTGTTGTCGGTGGAGCCGTCATCCACAACGATCACCTCTTTGTGTGGCCAGGTTTGCGCCAGGGCCGACTCAATCGTGCCCGCGATCCAACGCTGCGCGTTGTAGGCCGGAATCAGGATGGAGACCAGCTCAGACACGGCGAACCTGCTTCGTGTCTGTTGCCGGAAGCGCATCACGCGACGGTGTTGAGAAGCGTCGCTCGCGCAAGTAAATCGCGGCGGTTCTCAAGCTGTCTGCAATCGAACTGGGGCGAGAAGGCGGGTTGGCCACAGCCGCCGTCAGCGTCTTGTCCAGACTGGCGCTGACCGCTTGCAGCGAAAAGTGTTTCACCACAAAGTTGCGCGACAACTGACCCAGCGCGGCCCACTGGTCAGGGTGCGTTGCCAAGCGGGCAATGGCGGCGGCAAAGTGGTCGTTGCTGGGGTTGCCATCGCCGATGCCATACAAGCCGCGGTAGAGAAATTGGTCGGCGGTTTGTGCATCGAAAGTGGCCGCAAAACCTCGCTCACCCACCACCACCACCGGCTTGCCAAAAGCCATTCCGCGCAAGGCCGAGCCGCCCATGCCAATCACGATGTCGGCCATGGCATAGGCGGGCCGAGGGTCTACCAAGGCACCGGTCAAGACCACCGCCTCTCGGCCCAGCCATGCATTGGTGGCGCGTGCCATGGCTTGCAATTGGGCGCGGGCCGCACCGTCGCCGACGATCACAAAACGCAGCGGAAGTTTGCGGCCCAAAGTGCGCACGACGTCGATGCTGCGCAGCAAGCTTTCGGCCTTCATGCAGTCGGCCAAACGCGACACGGTGACCAGGGTGATGTCGCCCGGTTGGATGTTGCATTGCTGGCGCAGCGCCTGCGGGTCGGCTGCGCCCATCACGTTGTGCACCACGTCTACAGGTGGCAGCAGCAGACCAGCCCGTCGCCAACCCGCGGCCTTCGCAGCCGCCACCAATTGGGGAAATCCGAAGGTGGTGGGAATTTGCTTGGGCAAGACGCGCGTGAGGCTCATCATCATGTCAGTCACCACCAGCGGCAGCTTCATGGGCAGGGCCGCCGCGTAGTAAGCCTCCAGACACTGCCACCAGTCCCAGGCGTGCACAACATCAGGACGCTCTTGGCGCACCACCTCGCGCAAAGCGCGCATGCGCGCAGGCGATGGATGAAAGCGCGCGTCGGGCGCAGGGATCACGCGAACGCCTTTGTCGGCGGCCAATGCGCTGAGCGGGCCGGGTGTAGAAAACAGCACCACGTCATGGCCGTGGTGTTGGCGCAGGCCCACCGCCAAATCGATGGCGTTCACCTGGGTGCCGCCAAATTCGAGCCGGTGCGAAAACATGAGGATCTTCATGGCGCGCTCGTTTGGGTTGGCGCGCCGGGCGACGCGGCCTGCGGCATCGGTGGCTGCTTTGGCATCAGCTTCGGCAACAGCTTTTGCAACGAACGCGGCAGACGGTCATGTGACACATCAGTCGCCACGATGCCCAGCAATCGGCGCAGGCTGTAGCCGCTGCTCAACAACAAAACCGCACTGCCCCACAGCGTGGCCCGACCCGGTGGCAACGCATAGAAGCCGACAAAAACCAGCGCAATCGAAAGCAAAAAGAAACTGCCGTCACGCAGGTTGTCGGCGCTCCACCGAAAGCCAGTGAGATGGCGCGACAGCACATAGACCACCACCCCGTGAAACACATAAGAGCCAAAAAACGCGATGCCCGCGCCCGCCAGTCCGAAGGCCCGCACGCACCACCACGACAAGCCCACGTTCACCACCGTCCAGGCCAGTTCGGCCCCGAAGAAAAGAACTTGCCGGTTCTTTGCCACCACGATGTAGCCCATGGGCCAGGTGATGACGCGCAGGGCCATGCCCAAGCAAATCCAGCGCAGGGCATCGAGTGCGGCTTTGAACTCGGCCGTGTAGAGCACCGCGATGACGGCGGCGGCAAAGGTCAAGGTGGCGATCACGCCGGGCCCGGCCAGCAGCAGGCTGACTTGGGCCTGCTCATTGACGAGCTGGTTGGCATGGGCGTGCTCGCCAATCACGCCCACCAAGCGGGGGTAAAAGTCGGTGCCCATGGCCTGCAGCACAAAGCCCACGTAGAGCCCGCCCAAAGTCCACGCGGCTTGGTACAGGCCGGCGGCGGCCATGCCTTCTTGCTGCAACACGATGAGCCTGACCACAAAGGCCGCGCCCATCATCAGCAACCCGCTGGCCATGAAGGCAGCGCCGAGTTTGAGCAAGGCCAGGGCTTCTTGCTTGAACTGTGAACCCACCCAGACACAAGGTTCAATGACCACCTTGCGGCTGTAGTGCCACGAAATCAAAGCCGAGACCGCCGCCACCGCCACCAGCGACGGCACCACGCCGTCTTCGCGCCAGTAGTACACCAGCGGAATGCTGGCGAG
>JANPNT010000116.1:0-4111 GCA_031427655.1 Burkholderiales bacterium | reverse complement strand
GTCGCTTAAACCCCTGGCGCTCATAGCAGCTGGCGCAATGCTGGTTGGTTTGAATTGTTCAGTGGCCCTGGCGCAGGCCGAGAAGACCGGGCAAATCGTGCTTGGTATGGTCTGGGAACCGGTCCTGGGCTTCAAACTTGCGGGTGAGCGTGTCCCACACGTTGGGCTCACCGGCCAACAGAAGATCGCGAGCTTCGATTTGCAGCTGCGCCAGCCAATCACCTGGCGTGGCCAGTGCAGCGGCGGGTGCAGCGTCAGTCGCAACGTGACCGGCAGCGTGCGCTGACTTCACCGTCGAAGCCGCGACGGCCTCTGGCGCCGTAGTGTTGAAGGGCTCGCTCATCGGATGCGCCAGTGGCGCAGCAACAGCGGTCTGGTTGTGGGAAGCCAAGTCTGCGCTGGCGCGTTGTGCAGCGGCGGGCGCAGCCACTTCTTGAACCGCAGCGGGCATGCGCTGCGACGCCGTGCCGGTCTGCAATTCGGGTGGCAAATCTTTCGGCTCCACCACCTGTGCAGGGGCCATGACAGTGAGCCAGTGGCAGATGTTCTCCAGCTGACGCACATTGCCCGGGAACTCGAAATTCATCAAACGACTGAGTGCCGCGTCGGTGATGCGCTTGGCTTCTACGCCCAAATCTTTGGCGCTTTTTTGCAGGAACAAACGCGTCAGCGCGGGCACGTCTTCACGGCGTTCGCGCAGCGCCGGAAGGCGCAGGCGAATGACGTTCAAGCGGTGAAACAAGTCTTCGCGAAACACGCCTTGCTTGACGCGGTCTTCCAGGTTTTGGTGCGTGGCGGCGATCACGCGGACGTTGGCGCGCATGGGGTTGTGGCCACCGACGCGGTAGAACTGTCCGTCGCTCAGCACGCGCAGCAGGCGGGTTTGAAGGTCAAAAGGCATGTCGCCAATTTCATCTAAAAACAAGGTGCCGCCGTCGGCTTGCTCGAAGCGCCCGCGGCGCGTGGTTTGTGCGCCGGTGAAGGCACCACGCTCATGGCCGAACAATTCGCTTTCCAACAAGTCTTTCGGTATGGCGGCGGTGTTGATGGCCACAAACGGGCCGGTGGCGCGTGGGCTGTGTTTGTGCAGCGCGCTGGCCACCAGCTCTTTGCCGGAACCCGATTCGCCGGTGATCAGCACGGTGACGATGCTTTGGCTCAAGCGGCCAATGGCGCGAAACACGTCTTGCATGGCGGCGGCTTGGCCGAGCATTTCGGGAACGTCGGCCACGCGCTCGTCGGCCACGTCTTCGCGCAAACTTTCTTCCAGTGCGCGGCGGATGAGTTCCACCGCTTTGGGCACATCGAAGGGCTTGGGCAAGTACTCGAAAGCGCCGCCTTGAAAGGCGCTGACGGCGCTGTCGAGGTCAGAGTAAGCCGTCATGATGATGACGGGCAAGGCGGGGAATTTTTCCTTCACTTTGATGAGCAAATCGATGCCCGAACCCCCCGGCATGCGAATGTCTGACACCAGCACTTGGGGCGCGCCGTCGGCCAGCGCGAGCAGCACATCGCGCGGGTTAGTGAAGCTGCGCACCGCAAGGTCTTCGCGGGCCAGGGCCTTTTCCAACACAAAGCGGATGGACTGGTCGTCGTCCACGATCCAAATGGGTTTCATGCGCGGCTTTCTTGTGGAGAGGTCTTCACGCAGAGCTTGTGACTGCGGGCGAAAACTAAGGCAAGGGAATCAAGATTTTGAAAAGGGTTTTGCCCGGTTCGCTTTCGCATTCAATGGTTCCCTGGTGCTGCTGGACAAAGGTTTGTGCCAAGGTCAAGCCGAGCCCCGAGCCGCCTTCGCGCCCCGAAACCAGGGGAAAGAAGATGCGTTCACGAATTGACTCGGCAACGCCCGGCCCGTTGTCCTCGATATGCAATTCCAGTGCCAGTCGGTAGCGCTGTTTGCCCAGGGTGACCTGCCGCGCAATGCGGGTGCGCAAACTGATCACCGCATCGTTGGCCGCAATGCGGCCCACCAGGGCTTGCGCCGCATTGTGGGCAATGTTCAGCACAGCTTGTATCAACTGCTCACGGTCGCCGCGAAAGTCGGGAATGGAGATGTCGTAATCGCGGTCGACCGACAAGCCGCGCGGGAATTCAGCCTGTATCAAAGCGCGCACGCGTTCGCACACTTCGTGAATGTTGACGTCGCTGACCACATGCGGTTTGCGATGCGGTGCCAAAAGCCGGTCCACCAGCGATTGCAAGCGATCGGCCTCTTGGATGATGACTTGGGTGTACTCGGTGAGCACGCGCGAATCGAGCTCCATTTCTAGCAGCTGCGCTGCGCCCCGTATGCCGCCCAGCGGGTTTTTGATCTCGTGCGCGAGGTTGCGGATAAGTTCTTTGTTGGCCTGCGCTTGGCCCAAGGCGCGCTCTTCGCGCTCTTGGCGAGCTTGCTGTTCGATCTCTAGCAGCTCGACCACCACGCCTTCGCCCATCTCAATTTGGTTGATGATGACGTGCACCGGAATCGTGTCGCCGTGCGAGGCGGAAGGGCGGCGCAGCTGGGCTTCCAGGCGGCTGACCGCGAAGTCGTTGCGCAGCACCGCCGCCACCGTGTCACGCAGACGCTGCGATTCAACAAACCAATCAAACAGGGAACCACGCAAGACACTGCTGCGAGACAAACCCAACACGTTCTCGAAAGCGGCGTTGGCAAACACGAAGCGGCCGTCAGCGGAAATCACCGCGGCCATGGTGGCCAAGTGATCGAAGGCCGCGTAGGGAGATGCCGCCTTAAGTGATTCGGGCTTAAGAGATGCGGGCTTAAGAGACGCAGCCGGGGCAGGCAAGAGCGGCCTCACTGAGGCAGCTTGGCAATCTCGCGCTTGATGGAGACGATGTCGCCCTCTTTGCGCGCAATGCTGGCTTTCAATTCGGCCACTCGATCAATGTACTTTTGGTAATTGCGTTCGTCACCGCGGCGCTCAGGCTCTCCGACATTGAACTCTTTTTGCAGCGCAGCGAGACGCTCTTCTTCTTTGCGCAGTTCTGAGGCCAAGATGCGTTTGGAGTCGGTGTCTCGGGCTTTTTGTTCAGTTGGGTCAACCCGGGCCTCGGCGGGTCGCAATGCCGTGCTGCCGGAACCGGCTGGCGAAGCCGAGCTGCTGCCGACGGCGGCTGCTGTGTTCACCACTTTGGGTTTGACAGCCGGGCCTTGGATCACCGTGATGGGCGTGCCCTCCAGCATGCGGCAGCTTTTGTCTTTGGCTTCTTTGGCTGACAAGGCGTCGGTGTAGAGCACGGGGTTTCCGGGGCAGCGATACACAGGTGCACCCGCAGTTTGAGCGAACACTGTCAATGGAGCCGCCGTACTCAAAACCGCCAACGCCATCGTCATCAAACACTTCATGCCGCAACCCCATAACCGAACACGTCTGATTGTCCCCTAAGCGTCATTACTGCGATGCCATAAAAAAGAGACGGCGAAGCCGTCTCTTTTTCGGTGATTGAGGGCTGGAGCCCCGAGATCACAGGGTGTAGTACATGTCGAATTCGACCGGGTGGGTGGCCATGCGCAAGCGCGTGACGTCTTGCATTTTGAGGTCGATGTAGGCGTCGATGTAGGCATCGGTGAAGACGCCGCCCTTGGTCAAAAACGCACGGTCTTTGTCGAGGCACTCTAGCGCCTGGTCCAAGCTGTGGCAAACCGTGGGGATCTGTTTGTCTTCCTCTGGCGGCAGGTGATACAGGTCTTTGCTGGCGGCTTCGCCCGGGTGGATTTTGTTTTCCACGCCGTCCAAACCGGCCATCAACATGGCCGAGAAACCCAAGTACGGGTTCATCAGTGGATCTGGAAAGCGCGCTTCGACACGGCGACCTTTGGGGTTGGCCACGAAAGGAATGCGAATCGACGCCGAGCGGTTTTTGGCCGAGTAGGCCAGTTTCACCGGGGCCTCAAAGCCAGGAACCAAACGCTTGTACGAATTGGTGCCAGGGTTGGTGATGGCGTTCAGTGCGCGTGCGTGTTTGATGATGCCGCCGATGTAGTACAGCGCGAAATCGCTCAAACCGGCATAGCCGTCACCGGCAAACAGGTTTTTGCCGTCTTTCTCCGCTCAACAAGAGTTTCGCCGGATGGGCCGGATGGCTCGTGCGCTACGATGTGGAC
>JANPNT010000115.1:0-13928 GCA_031427655.1 Burkholderiales bacterium | reverse complement strand
CCCGCAGCGTCAAAGCCGTGGTTGCCGTTTTTTTAGTTTCTGCTGCCTTGTGCGCCCACTTCATGGGCAGCTACGGCGTCGTGATCGACCCCACGATGATGCTGAACGTGGTGCAAACCGACGTCCGCGAGACACGCGATTTAATGGGTTGGCCGATGTTGCTCAGCGTGCTGTTGTTGGCGGTTTTGCCACTTCTCGTGCTGTGGCGCTTGCCGGTGCGACGGCTGAAATTCGCAGCGCAACTGGGCCGTAATTTGCTTGTTATGGTGCTGATGTGCCTAGTGATCCCTGGCTTGGTGGTGGCCTCGTTCGCCGACTTGTCCAGCACCATGCGCAACCACCGAAGCATGCGCTATCTCATCAATCCGCTGAATGCCTACTTCGGCTTGGCGGTGATCGCGTGGCAGGCCAACGCCAAGCCCAAAGGCCCGCCGCAGGCCATTGGCATGGATGCCAAAGTAACGCGAAGCAGCGACTCAAAACCACCGCTGCTGCTGTTGGTGGTCGGTGAAACCGCGCGTGCAGATCACTTTTCGCTGAACGGCTATGCCCGGCCCACCAACCCCGAGTTGGCGGCGCTGGGCGTGACCAGTTTTCGGGATGTGACTTCATGCGGCACCAACACCGCCGCTTCGTTGCCGTGCATGTTTTCGCACCTTGGCAAGAGCGCGTTCGAGAACCGCGAGCGCGACCACGAGAACCTGCTGGACGTGTTGCAACGTGCTGGCTTGGCTGTGTTGTGGGTGGACAACCAGTCGGGATGCAAAGGCTTGTGCGACCGCGTGCCAAATTCGCTTGCCATCGCGCCTGCTGCACCCAACCGCTCGCTGCCCGCAGGCCTGTGCGCCAACGGCGAATGCCTGGACGCGGCTTTGCTGCACGACTTGGAAACGCGCTTGATGGCTTTGCCTGAGGTGCGCCGCAAGCAGGGCGTGGTCATTGTGTTGCACCACATGGGCAGCCACGGCCCGGCTTACTTCAAGCGCTCTCCGCCCGAGCGCAAACCGTTTTTGCCGGAATGCAACAACAGCGCGCTGCAACAGTGCGAGCCCGCTTCACTCATCAATGCTTACGACAACACGATTGCCTATACGGACCACATCTTGGCGGCGTCCATCGCTTGGTTGAAGGCAAACGGCAGCGGCTTTGATGCGCAGATGCTTTATGTGTCTGACCACGGCGAGTCGCTGGGCGAAAACAATTTGTACTTGCACGGCTTGCCGTTTGCCCTGGCACCGCGCGCGCAAAAACACGTGCCGATGATTTTTTGGCAAGCCCCTGCGAGCGGCTCTGCGGTGTTGCCATCAGCGTGTTTGAACGGCCTGCGAGACAACGCCTTCACGCACGACAACCTGTTCCACACGGTGCTCGGATTGGCGGGTGTCACGGCAGCGGAATATCAAAAACCTTTGGACGCGTTCGCTGCTTGTCGCACCCGTTGAAACGGGTCAGCTGACTAGAACAACTCGCTTTGCCCAGCCGCTGAAACGACCGACGCGGGTGGCACGCGAAACCGCGTCAAGTCCAACTCAACACGCCGCAAGTTCAACCCGAGTCGGGCCGAGGTTTTGTGCAGTCGCTGCGACAACAAATCGGCCCAAACACCCTGCCCTGTCATGCGGCTGCCAAATTGCGCGTCGTAGTCTTTGCCGCCTCGCATTTCGCGCACCCTTGCCATCACGCGCGCGGCACGGTCGGGGAAGTGGTTTTGCAGCCATTGTTGGAACAGCGGGTTCACTTCCCAAGGCAGGCGAAGCACCACACTGAAGGCCGAAGTGGCACCCGCTGCGGCGGCGGCCTCCAAGATGCGTTCCAGCTCGGGCTCGTTGATGAAAGGAATGAGGGGCGACACGCTCACGCCCACAGGCACGCCTGCCTTCGCTAAGGTGGCGATGGTGCGCAAGCGACGTTCAGGCGATGCGGCGCGTGGCTCCAGGATGCGCGCCAGCTCGGCGTCCAAAGTGGTCACCGATACGTAAACCGCTGCCAAATTTTGCGCGGCCATCGGCCGGATCAAATCAAGGTCGCGTTCTATACCCGACGACTTGGTGACCAGCGAAAACGGGTGCTGGTATTCGGCCAGCACTTCGATCACAGCGCGCGTGATGCGCAGCTTGCGCTCGATTGGCTGATAAGCGTCGGTGGCCGACCCGATGTTCAGCAAACCCGGCCGGTAAGCGTTGCGCGAAAAGGCATGTCGCAAACGCTCGGCAGCATTCACTTTGGCGACGATGCGCGTCTCAAAGTCCAACCCCGGCGACAAGTTCAAGTAGCTGTGCGTGGGCCGCGCAAAGCAATACACGCAGCCATGTTCGCAGCCTCGATACAGATTGATCGACAGATCGAACGGAATGTCGGGCGACTCATTGGCCGACAGGATGGACTTGGCATGCTCTTCGACGATGTGCGTGGCAGGCGGCAAGGTCTCTTCTTGCGCCCGCTGGTCCAGCGAGCCCCAACCGTCGTCAATGTCTTCGCGCGTTTGCTGCGCAAACCGGTGTTGAAGCGCCCAAGCGGTGCCGCGTCCCCTGAGGGCGGCCAACTCGTGGCTGGGCAAGATGGAAATGCGCATACTGTGAATATACACAGCCTGCGATCGACCGCCTCACTTAACCCCCTCAGTACTCGTTGCCGCCGTTGCCGCCGCTGCCGTAGCTGCCGGGTGCCAAGTTGTCGAACTTGGTGAGGGGCTTGTTGAAGAACAGCTTCACAGTACCAGTGGGGCCGTTGCGCTGCTTGCCGATAATGACCTCGGCGATGTTGGGTTCCTTCGACGCTTCCTTGGTGTAGTAGTCGTCGCGGTAGATGAACATGATGATGTCGGCGTCTTGCTCGATGGCACCCGACTCGCGCAAGTCGCTCATCATGGGGCGCTTGTCGGTGCGGGATTCGACGCTGCGGTTGAGCTGTGACAGCGCAATCACCGGGCATTTCAATTCTTTGGCCAATGATTTCAAGCCGCGTGAAATCTCGCCAATCACGGTGGCGCGGTTCTCGTCGCTGGAGCCGCCGCTGCCGCTCATGAGCTGTAAATAATCGACCACGATCAAGCCCAATTGCCCGCACTGGCGGGCTTGGCGACGCGCGCGTGCGCGCACCTCGCTGGGCGTCAGGGCCGAGCTTTCGTCGATGAACATGCTGACCGCACCGAGCTTCTCTACGGCCTCGGACAAGCGTCCCCATTCATCGTCTTTCAAGCGGCCGGTGCGCAGGTTGCTTTGGTCGATGCGGCCCATCGAGCCGACCAGACGCAGCGCGAGTTGAGCCGCGCCCATCTCCATCGAAAACACCACCACCGGCAGGCCTTCGGTGACGGCCACGTGTTCGGCAATGTTCAAGGCCAGAGCGGTTTTGCCCATCGACGGACGCGCGGCCAGCACCACCAAATCGCCAGGCTGAAAGCCCGAGGTCATGCGGTCCAAATCGACGTAGCCGCTGCGCACACCGGTGACATCCTCGGCACCGTTTTCATACAGCTCAGTCACACGGTCGAGCAGTTGGACGACCAGAGTGTCCATGCTCAGGAAGCCTTCGCGTGAGCGCGAGCCTTCTTCGCCGATGCGGAAAATTTTGCCTTCCGCTTCGTCCAGAATTTCCGAGACTTGCCGACCTTGCGGATTGAAGGCGGTGGTGGCGATTTCATCGCTCACGGCCACCAGTTTGCGCAGCACCGCGCGTTCGCGCACGATCTCGGCATAGCGACGCATGTTGGCGGCGCTGGGCACACTTTGCGCCAGCGCGTTCAAATAGACCAAGCCGCCGCATTCTTCGGCCTTGCCCAGGCTTTGCAACTGCTCAAATACGGTGATCACGTCGGCAGGTTTGGTGGCGTTCACCAAAGCGCCGATGGCAGCGTAGATGAAGCGGTGCTCATATCGATAAAAGTCGCTGTCCGACAGCAAATCACCGGCGCGGTCCCAAGCGCTGTTGTCGATGAGCAAACCGCCCAACACGCTTTGCTCGGCCTCGACCGAATGCGGCGGGATGCGCAGGCGCGCCACTTCGTCGTCGGGACGTGACGAAGACACGTTTAATTCGGGAGATGAGCGGTCTGTGAAAGAAAGTGCGGAAACCATCAAAGAATCATAAGAGTTGCCAGCGCCAGGGCTGTGGAAAAGTCTGTGCACTCACGGGGGAAAGTCGGTGAGCAACGCAGAAAAATGTTTCGAAAATAGAAAAGGGCCGGATCAACCGGCCCTTCGAGTAAAGCTGTGTGAGCAAATCAGTCGCAATATCAGTCAGTCTCGCCGACCACTACCACTTTGACTTCCACAACCACGTCGGTGTGCGGCGCGACCGTCACCGTGTGCTCGCCGACCGTCTTCAGTGGGCCGTTGGGCATGCGCACCTGGGCCTTGACGATTTTGAAGTCGATGCGGGTCAGCGCTTCGGCAATGTCATTGTTAGTCACTGAGCCGAACAGACGTCCGTCCACACCTGCTTTTTGCGTGATGTGCACAGTGCGACCGCTCATTTTTTCGCCCAAGGCTTGCGCCGTGGCGAAGCGCTCGGCTGCGGCTTTTTCAAGCTCAGCACGTTTGATTTCAAATTCTTGAATCGCCTGGGGCGTGGCACGGCGTGCAGCGCGGCTGGGGATCAAGAAATTGCGTGCGTAGCCGTCTTTCACCTTGACGACGTCGCCGAGGTTGCCGAGGTTGGCCACTTTGTCGAGCAGGATCACTTGCATGTTGGTGGCTCCTTAGACGCGATGTTGGTCGCTGTACGGCAACATCGCCAGGAAGCGAGCACGTTTGATGCACGTGGTCAGCTGTCGCTGGAAGAAAGCGCGCGTACCGGTCAGGCGTGCGGGAGTGATTTTGCCGTTCTCGCCAATGAAGTCGCGCAATGTTTCGACGTCTTTATAGTCGATCTCAACGACGTTCGTGACCGTGAAACGGCAGAAACGCTTGCGACGAAACAGCAGCGACTGTGTGTTGCGTTTTGGCTTACGATCTTTAGAAAACTTACCCTTACCGCGTGATGGTGGTGGCATCTTGAACCTCAGTTTGTTCTGTAGAAATTGATTGGGGTTGAGTAGGAACTGCGGTTGTAGCAGCGTCCAGCTCAGTCACATGAAACACGACACCGCGCCCGTTGCGTTGAGAACCAAGGAAGCCGGCAAAACCGTGGCTGCTTCCAATCTCGATTTTCGACACCCGCTGTGTGATCTCACCCATCGCGCGGGCCCGAATTTCCATCGAGACTTTGCGAGCTTGGCCGTCTTGTGTCACCTCAGACTCGTGCTTCAAGCTCAGGTCCAGGGCGGGCAAACCAGCCGGGGTGTATCTCACAGCGCCTCGCTCCACCAGTTGAGCTGTCAGAACCAATCGGTTCATCGCGCGCTCGAGTGAAGCAGGAACGCTTCGGTCAATTTCAGTTGGTGGCTTCCTGTTGAGGGGCCGGCTTGCGGTTGTCCTCTTTGTCGACCGACTTCATCATCACCGACGGTGTGGTCTCGGCCTTGCTCTTCAGCACGGTCAAGTGACGCAACACGGCATCGTTGAAGCGGAAGCCCGTTTCAATCTCGGCCAGCACTTCTTTGCTGCACTCGATGTTCAGGCACAGGTAGTGGGCTTTGGCGAGTTTTTGAATCAGGTAAGCCATCTGACGGCGGCCCCAATCTTCAATTCGGTGCACTTTGCCGCCACCAGCGGCGATAGTGCTTTTGTAGCGTTCCAGCATGGCTGGAACTTGTTCGCTCTGATCCGGATGGATCAAAATGATGATCTCGTAGTGACGCATGACGACTCCTTTGGGTTTCCGCCCCCGCAGCCGGATGTCGGCCGAAGCTGGGTCGGGAAGCCACCCCGGCTCGACATTAGACGTCGATTGGGTGTGGCAAGGTGAGCCTCTAAGTATAGCCTGGGCGTGTGGGTTGCCCAGGAGTGCTGGTCCAGCGCGAATTCACAGCGCCTTGGGTTGGCGGATGTTTTGTAAAAACTTCAGCGTGTGCTCGCCGGGTGCGGGTGTGAGCCAGCTCACGACCACGATCACCACCAACCCCAGCGGAACACCAAACACACCAGCCGAAATGGGTTGGATGCCAAACCACAAGTTCACCGGAGAGGTGATGCCCAACAAGCCGCGCATCCACAGATCGTTTTGCACCATGTAACAGCAGCTCAGCACCAAACCCGCGACCATGCCGCACACGGCACCCCAACGATTTGCGCGCTGCCAGAAAACGCCTAGCACCAAGGCTGGAACAAAGGCCGAGGCAGCGAGTGAGAATGCAGCCGAGACTAAAAAAACGATGTCGGCGGGGCGCTGCGCAGCGACTGCCGCCGCCGCCAGGGCCACGGCCATGAGCATGACCTTGGAGATGATGACGCGTTGTGCGGTGGTGGCTTTGGGGCGCAGCACTTTGTAATACACGTCGTGCGACAGAGCGTTCGCAATCGTTAACAGCAAACCGTCAGCAGTTGACAAAGCCGCCGCCAAGCCACCCGCGGCCACCATGCCCGACACCACGTACGGCAGGCCCGCGATTTCGGGGGTCGCCAACATCACCATGTCGCCGCCGATGCGCAGCTCGCCAAGTTGCAAGATGCCGTCGCGGTTGATGTCGACCACCGACAACAAGGAAGCATCAAGCTTGCTCCAGGTGCCGATCCAAGCGGGCAATTTGTCGAACGGCAAACCTACCAAGGAGGTGAGCACTTCGTACTTGACCAGCACCGCCAAAGCTGGTGCCGTGAGGTAGAGCAACAGGATAAAAAACAGCGACCACGCCACCGATTCACGCGCAGCCCTGACCGACGGTGTGGTGTAGCAACGGGCCAATATGTGGGGCAGTCCGGCGGTGCCCAACATCAAGCAAAACACCAAAGCCAAAAAGTTCGTGCGCGAGTCGCTGTAGGCGGCCTGCTGCGCTGGGCTGCCTTCGGGATCGCCCGCAAACGGCTGCGCATGCGGCGGCATGCCGCCCAAGGGCTTGGCGCGAGCCTCGTTCAAGGCGACAGCTTTTGTCCAAAGTTCGCGCGCTGCCGCTTCGCTTTTCGGTAACAAGGCCACCGCTTTCTCAGCCGCCTGAATTTGACCCAAGGGCGCGTTAACCAGCCGAAGCTGCGCTGCCTTTCTTTCAACAGCTTCGCGCTCCGATGCCATCGCGCGCGGCACGTCGCGCAGCCGCGCTGAGTAGTCATCAGCCCGTGCTTTGAAAGCCAGGACGACCTCTTGCTCTTTGGGGTCGGCCAACAACACCAATTCACGTTGGCTGACTTTTTCCAGCTGATAGCCGTAGGCCACCTGCGGCACCGGCACGCCGGTTTGCTTGACCGACAGCCACACCACCGGCACCAAGTAAGCGATCACCAAAATGATGTACTGCGCCACCTGCGTCCAGGTGACAGCGCGCATGCCGCCCAGGAAGGAACACACCAACACGCCGCCCAAGCCCAAAAAAATGCCCACGACAAAGTCAACGCCCGTCAAGCGCGCAGTGATGAGGCCCACGCCATAAAGCTGAGCCACCAAATAGACAAAAGAACACAGGATGGCCGCGACCACACCGATGAGCCGCGGCAGAATGCCGCCGAAACGCGCCGCCAAAAAATCGGGGATGGTGAACTCACCGAATTTGCGTAAGTAGGGTGCCAAACACAGCGCCACTAAACAGTACCCGCCCGTCCAGCCCACCACAAAGGCCAAGCCGCCGTAGCCTTGCAAATACAAGGTACCCGCCAAGCCGATGAAAGACGCGGCCGACATCCAATCGGCCCCGGTGGCCATGCCGTTGTACATCGCAGGCACACGTCGGCCGGCCACGTAGTACTCGGCGGCGTCGGTGGTGCGGCTGAACACGCCGATTGCGGCGTACAGCGCCACCGTGGCCAACAGAAAAATTACGCCGATCCAACGCTTGGGCAGACCCATGCGTTCAAACAGGCCCAGCGCCAACACGAACGCGATGAACGCTGCGGTGTAGATCAGGTAAGTGCGATTCAGCTTGGCCTTGAAGGCCCGCCCGCTCAGCACCGCCGTGCGCGGCTCATTCATCGCCGAGTTCCTCGGCGACGCCGAATGCTGCATCTAGCCGGTTCATGGCATGCGCATAAAAGGCAATCAAGCCTAAATAAACCAACAACAGGCCTTGCGCTGCCACCCAAAAACCAAACGGCCAGCCGAAAAACTGAAACTGCAAATCGCGTGCAAAAAAGATCAGCGCAAAGGTGAGCACAAACCACACCGACAACAGCTTGACGGTCAGGCGGACGGTGCGCTGCCAGTAGAGGCGATGAGCGCCGGAGGCGTTTGCTTCTTCGGAAATCTCAGGCACTCAAAACCTCGCCCGCCGCGCCGCGATTCGCCAAGGCATCGGCCCGTTCGTTGCCGGGGTCACCGGCATGGCCTTTGACCCAGCGCCAGTCCACTTGGTGCAACGCACGCAACGCGTCCAGGCGTTGCCACAGGTCGGCATTTTTGACCGGCTTTTTATCGGCTGTTTTCCAGCCGCGCAGCTTCCAGCCGTGTATCCATTCGGTAATGCCTTTGCGCACATATTCGCTGTCGGTGTATATCCTGATGTCGCAGCTTCGCTTGAGCGACACCAAGGCTTCAATCACGGCCGTGAGCTCCATGCGGTTGTTGGTGGTGAGCACCTCGCCGCCACACAGGTCTTTTTCGTGGCCACCGGCTTGCAGCCACGCGCCCCAGCCGCCGCGGCCTGGGTTGCCTTTGCAAGCACCGTCGGTGTAGATCACCACCACGGGTTTGGCGATGACGACGGGCTCTTTGACTTCGGTCATGCAATGTCCAGGGGTTCTGCGGCGCGCTGCTTATGTACCTGATGATGCTGCGACGCCACCGCCGGTGACGCCAGCGCAGTGGCACGTTGGCGTTGCTTGCGCACCAGGCCAACCAAGCGCATGCCGCGCACGCGTTTGACTGCGGTCAGCGAATAAACGGCCCCGAACATCGGCCACCAGCGCTCGCCTGCGCGCTCAGTCCACTCAAAGCGGCTCAGCCACCTTTCAGAGCGAAACGGCGGACGGTAGCCACCGAAGCCTCCGCTTTCAACTTCGAAGCTCAGCAGGTGCAACCAGTCGCGCAAGCGCCGGTGGCCTAAAAATTCTCCCGCAGTGGGCAGTATCAAAGCCGGTCCGCGGCCCGCGCCCAGGCGCTCTCCCAAGTGACCCAGGCGCTGTCGCAAACCCCACAAACTGGTCGGGTTGAAACCAGTCACCACCACGCGACCTTCGGGCCTGAGCACGCGCTCGACTTCGCGCAGCGCCAGGTGCGGGTCGCGCGCGAGCTCCAGCGCGTGCGGGAGCACCACAAGGTCGAGGCTGAGGCTGTCGAAGGGCAACGCGTCGAAGTCACAGTGAATTGACACGGCATGGGCGGCGGTTTCAGCTTGGTTTGGGCCGCCGTCGGTTGCCAGCCAGCGGTCGGGCATGCGGTTGGCTCGCAGGGCCTGCAATTGCGGCATGCCGAGCTGCACGGCATGAAAGCCAAACACGTCTGCCACGGCCAGATCAATGTGCCGCTGCTCCCAAGCCAAAAGGTACGCACCGGCAGGTGTGCGCAACCATTCGCCAAAGCCCATGCCCGACGTCATGCCTGTGCCATGCCTTTCCCTATACTTGCGCCCGTAATGCCCATGAAAATGCCCATGAATCTGCTTGCGCTTCCCGCTTTCAACGACAACTACATCTGGATGCTTCACGACGGTCGCGATGCGATGGTGGTGGACCCCGGTGACAGTGCGCCCGTGCTGGCAGCGTTATCTTCTCTGAGTCTCAACTTGGAAGCGATTCTAGTGACGCACCACCACGGTGATCACGTCGGCGGCGTCGATGCGCTGCGCCCGGTGTTGCAAGGCGAAGTGTTTGGGCCCGCGCGGGAGAACATCCCGCGCCCCTACCGAGCGCTCAACGGTGGCGATTGCATCAGCGTGATGGGCATCGAGTTCGAAGTCATCGACGTGCCCGGTCACACCGCCGGACACATCGCTTTTTTCCATGCTGCCACCCATGCGAATGAACCAGCCACCTTGTTTTGCGGCGACACCTTGTTCTCTGGCGGATGCGGCCGTTTGTTTGAAGGGACGGCCGCCCAGATGCACCATTCGCTGGGCCGCTTGGCAGCGCTGCCCGGCTCAACCCGCGTTTGCTGCGCCCACGAATACACGCTGGCCAACTTGAAATTTGCCAGCGCCGTAGAACCCCACAACGACAATCTGAAGGCCTACACGCAGTGGTGCCAGAACCAGCGTGCCGCTGGGCTGTTCACCTTGCCCAGCACCGTGGCACAAGAGCAAAAAATCAATCCCTTCCTGCGCTGCACCGAGCCCGCCGTCATGCAGTCGGCCCTGGACCACGGCGCAGCCAGCAGTTCTCCTACCGATATTTTTGCCGCGCTGCGGCAATGGAAAAATAACTACCGATGACTTGCTCTTCTGCGACTTTGCGTTCCCGCAGTGCACGCGCCACCACGCTGTGCACCTTGTTTTCGATGTTGATCTTGGCGGGCTGCGCTGCCATTTCGCCGCCTGACTCCGCAGCCCCGTCGCCTGCCGCAGCGCAGGCATCAGCACCCGTTGTGGTGGTCGCACCCACTTCGGTGCCCGCCGCAGTCAGTGCGCCGGACGCGATCAACGCGTTGACTCCAGGCGCATCCGCGACAACGTCGGCCGCAGTCGACGAACGGGTGGTGGTGGTGCCAGTGGATCCGCTGCGCCCCGATGCCCCGCTCAACTTGGCCGACAAAGCCGCCAACGTGGACCTGTGGGCGCGCGTTCGCTCGGGTTTCGCCATGCAAGACTTGGAGACCGACTTGGTGCGCAACCGGGAGCAGTGGTACGCAACGCGGCCCGACTACGTTGCGCGCATGACCGAGCGCGGCGGCCGCTACTTGTTTCACATCGTTGAAGAAGTGCAGCGCCGTGGGATGCCCACAGAATTGGCCTTGCTGCCGTTCATCGAAAGTGCTTTCAATCCACAGGCCATGTCGTCGGCCAAAGCGTCTGGCATGTGGCAGTTCATGCCCATGACGGGCAAGTACTTTGCGTTGAAACAAAACGTGTTTCGCGATGACCGCCGTGATGTGTTGGCCTCGACCCGCGCAGCACTCGACTATTTGGGCAAGTTGCACAAAATGTTTGGCGACTGGCACTTGGCCTTGGCAGCCTACAACTGGGGCGAAGGCAGCGTACAGCGCGCCATCAAACGCAACCAGGCCGAAGGCTTGCCCACCGATTATTTGAGTTTGCGGATGCCGGAGGAGACGCGCTATTACGTGCCTAAGTTGCAAGCTGTGAAAAACATCGTGGCGCGTCCCGACGCTTACTCCATCACCCTGCCCTCACTGCGCAACCACCCTTACTTTTTGAGCGTGCCCATAGCGCGTGACATCGACGTAGACATCGCCACCAAATTGTCTGGCGTGTCGCTGGACGAGTTCAAAACGTTGAACCCGCAAATGAACAAACCGGTGATCCTGGCAGCCGGCACGCCGCAAGTGCTGCTGCCTTACGACAACGCCACCTTGTTTGTAAACCGCCTGGCAACCCACCGCGGCCCCTTGGCCACGTGGACGGCGTGGGTCGCCCCGAATACGCTGCACCCCTCTGCGGCTGCCAAACAAGTCGGTATGAGCGAGAGCAGCCTGCGCGATATCAACCGCATTCCGGCACGGATGTTGGTCAAGGCAGGGTCCACTTTGCTGGTACCGCGCAGCGCGCAACGCGTGACCGATGTGTCCGAGCAAATTGCGGACAACGCCACCATGAGCTTGGCCCCTGACGCCCCGCCACTCAAGCGCGTAGCGTTGCGCGCAGGCAAGCGCGACAGCGTGGACAGCGTGGCCAAGCGCTACAAAGTCAGCGCCGCACAGGTGGCAGTTTGGAACAAGGTGGCGGCCACCGCTAATTTCAAACCCGGCTCGACCGTGGTGCTGTTTGTGCCTCAGAAGCATCGAGGCAAATCAACGGCTGCCAAAGGTGGCAAGCCCAGCAAGGCCTTGGTTTCTGTTCGCAGCAGCGCCAAAACGGCGCGCAAACCTGTACGCCAGCGGCGTTGATTCAGGCAGTCTAAATTGCAAGCGCCTCGGCGCTTCAACGCCGATCTGAGAGCGCGTGGGCGATGGTTCCCAAATCGACGTACTCCAACTCGCTGCCCACGGGCACACCACGTGCCAGGCGAGTGACTTTCACTCCGCGCGCTTTCAATACTTCCGAAGCCACATGGGCCGTGGCCTCGCCTTCGGCGGTGAAGTTGGTGGCGATGATGACCTCAATCACGCTGCCGTCGGTGGCGCGGGTAATGAGCGGTGACAAGCCGATGTCCTGCGCACCAATACCGTCCAGCGGGCTGATGCGGCCCATCAACACGAAGTACAAACCGCGGTAGCTGCCGGTGCGCTCCAGAGCGGCCTGATCGGCGGGCGACTCGACCACGCAGAGCAGGCGTGTGTCGCGCGTGGAGTCCAAACAAGTTTTGCAAACCGGCGCTTCGGTGAAGGTGTGACAGCGCTGGCAATGGCCTACATTGGATGCCGCCGCCTGCAACGCCAAGCCCAAGGTTTGCGCGCCTTCGCGGTCGTGCTGCAACAAATGAAACGCCATGCGCTGGGCTGATTTCACGCCCACACCGGGCAAGCGTCGCAGTGACTCGACCAGGTTGTCGAGCAAGGATTGGGACGCCGCCACTAGCCGGCCTTGCGCGGGTTCAAGGCGCTGGCGGGCGCTGGCTTCGACAGGCTCAGCCCGAACGGGTTGGGGCGTCGGGGCGCTTGAATTTGCATCGCAAGCGCGCGCTTAAAACGGGAACTTCATGCCCGGTGGCATCGGCATGCCGGCCGTCAACTTGCCCATCTTCGCGCCAGAAACTTCTTCAGCGCGGCGAAGGCCGTCGTTGAAGGCGGCTGCCATCAAGTCTTCGAGCATGTCTTTGTCGTCGGTCATCAAAGTGGCGTCGATGCTGACGCGCTTGACATCGTGTTTGCAGCTCATGGTGATCTTCACCAAGCCCGAGCCCGACTGGCCTTCCACATCGATGTGAGCCAATTCGTCTTGGGCTTTTTTCAAGTTGTCTTGCATCGCTTGGGCTTGCTTCATCAAGCCGGCGAGTTGGCCTTTCATCATTGACTGTTCTCCAGAGAGTAGATTTGAATTCGGTGCGCGACGGTTTCAGCTCAGTGCGGTTTGATTGAGCCGGGGACGATGCGCGCAGTCTTGTACTGTGCCATCAAGGACAGCACCAGCGGGTCGTTGTGGATGATTTGCTCTGCGGCAAGTTGGCGACGATCACGCTCTGCGGTGGCGCGTTGCGCCGGAGAATCCTGAGTCTCACCTGACACCAAGTCCAAGCTCACGGGATGGCCCAGATGCTCGGCCAACGCGGCTTGCAGTTTCTCGCGATGAACATTTGCGCGCAGGCTTTCACGGTCGAGGCGCAACCGCCACATTTCCGGCTGCGATTGCGCATTGACTTCGATGCACTGCGACTGCATTGCCAGCTCGCGCACCATGGCACCGATGCTGCCGCGCTCGGTCATCGCGATGACGATTTGAGTCCAACGGTCGCCGAGTTCCGTGGGCGCAAAGGCTCGCAGCGGCGTCGCAACGGCGATGGTTTTCGGCGACGGCTCAGAGATGGGTGGCGCGATGTGGATGGGCTGCGCCGCATCGGCAGCTGACGCTCCCGTGACCCGCACTTCGTCCATCCCGTCGTAGCTTTGTATGGCCCAAGGTGGCGGCTCTTCCATGCGCGACGGCGCAGGCTTCGGCGCGGACACGGGTGCAACAGCGGCAACAGACTTAGCTCGCGCCGGCGCGGTGGCCATGGTCGCTACCGCAGCGCGCGGCGTCGCTGCCAGTGCGGCTTCGGTGCGTGGTGCAGCGCCGGCAACCGAGGTGTTTGATCCAGACGCATCGGCCGCTACAGCACCTGCAGAACCAGGCTGCCTGAACGCCAACATGCGCAACA
>JANPNT010000114.1:0-5747 GCA_031427655.1 Burkholderiales bacterium | reverse complement strand
GAGCCCAGCAAAAAGACGCTCAACCGACTTCGAGCTTGCTCATGCCGATCAACGAGTCGCCTGTCTTGCCTCCCTCCGGCAATGTGATTTCGACGCCAGCAATGCCTGCGCCGATTGGCCCAAAGCAGTAAGCCATGGGAGCGCGTCACCCCCTGCCTTACGCCTACGCCAAGGCGCACAACGTGCTGTTGGAAGACGACGGCGAGCGCTTGGTGTTGTGGGCCCCTGAAACGGTGTCGCTCAGTGCGCTGGGCGAGGTGCTGCGGCTGTATCAAGTCGATCAACTGCAGCGCGAATCAGCGTCCACCTTGGGCAACCGCATTGCGGCGGCTTATGCGGGCAGTGAATCGAGCGCCGCCACGGTGATTGGCGAGGTCGAAAGCGCGGTGGACTTGAGCCGCATGATGCAGGAGCTGCCTGCGATCGAAGACTTGCTGGAAGCGTCGAATGACGCGCCCATCATCCGCATGTTGAACGCACTGCTCACGCAAGCCGCGAAAGACGGCGCGTCTGACATTCACATCGAGCCGTATGAGCGCAGCAGCGCCGTGCGCTTTCGGGTGGACGGCACCTTGCGCGAGGTGGTGCAGCCCAACCGCGCTTTGCACGCGGCGCTGATCTCGCGCTTGAAGATCATGGCCGAGTTGGACATTGCCGAAAAGCGCTTGCCGCAAGACGGCCGCATCAGCTTGCGCATTGGCGGGCGCGCGGTGGACGTTCGTGTGTCCACTTTGCCGTCGGCCCACGGCGAGCGCGCGGTGCTTCGTTTGCTGGACAAAGGCGACGCCAAGTTTTCGTTGGAGTCGCTGGGCATGAGCGGTGCCACGCTCACCCGCTTTGACAAACTCATCAAGCAGCCGCACGGCATTGTGTTGGTCACCGGCCCCACGGGTTCGGGCAAAACCACAACCCTTTATGCGTCACTGAGCCGCGTAGACATCGCCAGCACCAACGTGCTGACGGTGGAAGACCCGGTGGAATATGAACTGCCCGGCATCGGCCAAACGCAGGTGAACCCGAAGATTGATTTGACGTTTGCGAAAGCCTTGCGCGCCATTCTTCGGCAAGACCCGGACGTGGTGATGATTGGCGAAATTCGCGATTACGAAACGGCGCAAATTGCCATTCAGGCATCGTTGACCGGCCACTTGGTGCTGGCCACCGTTCACACCAACGACGCGCCCAGCACCGTCACGCGTTTGATCGACATGGGTGTGGAGCCCTTCTTGCTGAGCTCCAGTTTGCTCGGCGTGTTGGCGCAGCGGCTGGTGCGCAAACTTTGCGTGCAGTGCAAAAAGGTCGACGCCCGCGGGCGCTACCACCCTGTAGGTTGTGCAGCCTGTTTGAACACCGGCTACAAAGGCCGCACCGGCGTTTACGAGTTGATGGTCGCCGACGAAAAAGTGCGGTCCCTGATTCACAGCCGCGCCGCCGAGTCACAGTTGTTTGTGGCCGCTGAACAAGGCGGATTGCAGTCGATGCGTGATGACGGCGAACGGCTTGTCGCAGAGGGCGTCACATCGCCAGAGGAAGTAATGAGAGTAACTAAAGAATGACCCCCACGTCGCTTCGCTCCTGCCGCAAAAGACCTGGAAGGGCTTCTTCGTGGCCCTTGGGGCGCTTGCCAGTCGGCCGGGAGACCCGTCCACGGCAATTGCTTGAAGGTTCGCGCAACGCCTTTGCGCATCACCGGAATTGACCTTTGCCTGCCTACAAATTCGAAGCGCTGACCGCCGCGGGCAAATCGACCACCGGCTTGCTGGAGGCCGACAACGCCAAGGCGGCGCGGGCTCAATTGCGCTCGCAGTCGCTGGTGCCATTGGACGTGACGCAGGTGGCGTCGGCGGGCACGCAGTCAATCGGCAAGAATTTCAGCCGCAAAGTTTTCAACGCCACCAACTTGGCAGTGTGGACACGGCAGTTGGCCGGTTTGGTGGGCAGCGGTTTGCCGCTGGAACGCGCCTTGACTGCGCTGACCGATGAAGCCGAAGACGCGCGCCAGCGCGAGTTGGTGGCGCATTTGCGCGCCGAGGTGAATGCCGGCTCGCCGTTTGCGCAAGCACTGGGCAGCGCGCCGCGTGAGTTCGATGAGGTTTATCGCGGCGTGGTGGCAGCGGGTGAACAAAGCGGTGCTTTGGGCCAAGTGCTAGAGCGGTTGGCTGACGATTTGGAGGCACGCCAAGAGCTCAAGTCGAAGTTGATTGCGGCCACGCTTTACCCAGCCATCGTGTCCATCATTGCGGTGGTCATCGTCATCTTTTTGGTGACCTATGTGGTGCCTCAAGTGGCGGCGGTGTTCACCAGTTCCAAGCGCTCACTGCCTGCGTTGACGGTGGCCATGCTGAACATCAGCGCGTTCTTGCGCAACTGGGGTTGGTTGCTGTTGTTGGCCCTCATTGCGGGCATCGCCACGCTCAGCGTGATGCTTCGCAACGAAGATTTTCGGGAGCGTTTTGACGCGGGGTTTTTGAACCTGCCGCTGATCGGCAAACTGGCACGCGGCTACAACGCGGCGCGCTTTGCAGGCACGTTGGCGATGCTGGCCGGGGCCGGAGTGCCAATCTTGAAAGCGCTGCAAGCAGCGGCTGAAACGCTGAGCAACCGATCAATGCGGGCCGACGCGATGGAGGCTTTGGTTCAAGTGCGCGAAGGCGCGCCTCTAGCATCAGCGCTGGCCGGTAAAAAACGTTTCCCCGGACTGCTGGCGATGTTTTCTCGGCTCGGTGAACAGACCGGGCAACTGCCCACCATGCTGGACCGCGCGGCACGGCAACTCACCATGGAAGTGCAGCGCCGGTCCATGCAAATGGCCACCATCTTGGAACCGCTGCTCATCGTGGTGATGGGCTTGGTGGTGATGCTGATCGTGCTGGCCGTGCTGCTGCCGATCATTCAGCTCAACACCTGGGTTAAATAATGTCGGCCATGGCTTCACCCAGCCGAATGACGCGGCCTGCTTGCCACGACGCGTTGAAGCTCAGCGGTCCTTTCGGAAACAGCATCACCACCGTCGAGCCGAGCAAAAAGCGGCCCATTTCCTGACCCTGCTTCAGCGCTGTAGGCATGGCCTGACCTTCGCCGTACTTCCACTCGCGCACCTGCTTTACCCGCGGAGGGTTCACCACCCCGTGCCACACCGTGGCCATGCTGCCAACGATGGTGGCACCCACGAGCACCATCACAAACGGGCCGCGCTGGTCTTCGTTCTGGCCTTCAAACACGCACACCACCCGCTCGTTGCGCGCGAACAATCCCGGCACGGCCCGCGCGGTGGTGGGGTTGACTGAAAACAGCGGGCCCGGCACATGAATCATGCGCGTCAAGCGGCCGTCACACGGCATGTGAATGCGGTGGTAATCCTTGGGGCTGAGGTACAGCGTGGCGAAGTGGCCGCCCTGAAATTGAGCGGCCAGGCTGGCGTCGCCACCGACCAGCGCGGTGGTGGAGTAGCTGTGGCCCTTGGCTTGAAAAATTTGGTCGCCCTGCACCGCGCCAAACTGGCTGATGGCACCGTCCACCGGGCAGATCAAATCGGCTTTGGCGATGGGTCGAGCGCCCGGTTTCAAGGCACGCGTGAAGAAGTCATTGAAGCTGGCGTAGCTGGCGATGTCGGGATTCGCCGCCTCGCTCATGTTGACTTGGTACTTGCCCACAAACCAGCGAATGATGGCGGTGGTGGAGGTACCCCATTCACTGCCAGCCACCCAACCGCCGAAGGCCGTGATGGCCTGCTTGGGCAACAGATATTGGGGAAGCACTTTGGAGCGGTCTGACATCAGGAAGCCTTGAACAGTGGGGCGTTGCAACACGGGGGATTGTGTATCGAGTGAGCCCGGGACTATGCTTTGCGGCGACTTGGAGACACGCAATGTATGACGAAAGCCCAAACAAACAAAACATCAGCCTGGGTGATCGGTGCCGGTGATGCCACCGGCGGTGCCAGCGCCCGGCGTTTTGCGCGTGCGGGTGATATCGCCTGCGTCACCCGGCGCAGCGCCGACAAGCTGGCGCCGTGGGTGGAGCGCATACAGGCCGAAGGCGGTCAGGCGCATGCGTTTGGATCCGACGCACGCATTGAATCTGAAATGCAAAGTCTGGTCAGCCACATCGAACTCGACATTGCGCCCATTGACGTGGCCGTCTTCAACATCGGTGCCAACGTGCGCTTCAACGTCACCGACACCACCGAGCGCGTGTACCGCAAGGTGTGGGGCTTGGGCGCGGTGGGGGCGCGCTGGCGGGCTTTTTGATGGGCCGCGAAGTGGCCAAGGTGATGATTCCGCGTGGCCGCGGCACCCTACTTTTCACCGGTGCGACAGCCAGCTTGCGCGGCTCGCCGGGTTTTGCGGCGTTTGCCGGTGCCAAGCACGGGCTGCGCGCACTGGCGCAACGCTTGGCACGCGAGTTGGGGCCGCAGGGCATTCATGTGGCGCACATCGTGATCGACGGGGCCATCGACACTGCCTTCATTGCGGAGAACTTCGCCGAACACTACGCTCTCGAATCAAACGACGGCATCCTCAACGTCGACGCTATTGCCGAGACCTATTGGCAACTGCACCAACAACACCGCAGCGCCTGGACCCACAAACTCGACCTGCGCCCTTGGACTGAAAAATGGTAATTCCTGTGCACAAAACAATTGAATTTTTCTTCGACTTCGGCAGCCCCACGTCTTACTTGGCGTTCACCCAACTGCCAAAAATCGCAGCCGATACCGGTGCCACTTTGGTGTGGCGGCCCATGCTGCTGGGCGGTGTGTTCAAAGCCACAGCCAACGCCAGCCCGGTGAGCATTCCGGCCAAAGGCAAGTGGATGCTCGGCGACATGAAGCTGTGGGCACGGCACTACGGCGTGCCGTTGAAATTCAACCCGCATTTCCCCATCAACACGCTGACGCTGATGCGTGGCGCAGTGGGCTTTCAAATGCGCCAACCGCAAGACTTTGCGCGCTACCTGGACGTGGTTTACCGCGCGGTGTGGGAGTCACAACTCGATTTGGGCGACCCGGAGGTATTGGCGGTCACCTTGCATGAAGCGGGCTTCGACGGTGAAACCTTTATCGCCCTGGTGAGTGACGCCGAAGTGAAGGCCAAGCTGGTTGGCAACACCGAAGAAGCGGTGTCACGCGGCGTGTTCGGCGCACCCACTTGCTTCGTGGGCGAGCAGATGTTTTTTGGCCAGGACCGGCTGGAGTTTGTGCGCGCGGCCTTGGCTTGACTCCGTTGAACTCAGGCCGCTGCTCTGAGCGGCTCTTCGACATGCACGGGCGCTAGAACCGCGTCCAGAGCCTTCTCAAGACTCGCCACTGTGCGCTCAACGTTGTGCAGCTTGTCCAAGCCAAACAGCCCGATGCGGAAACTCGAGAAGTCGGCCCCTTCATCGCACTGCAAAGGCACGCCGGCCGCGGTTTGCAAGCCCAGCGCCAGGAACTTTTTGCTCGACTGAATGCCCGGGTCACTGGTGTAGCTGACTACCACGCCAGGTGCTTCAAAACCGGGCGCCGCCACGCTCTTCACGCCCTTGCGGGCCATCATGGCGCGCACTTGATTTCCCAGCGCCCATTGCTCGGCGCAGACCTTGTCAAAACCGTAAGCCTGAGTTTCCTGCATCACTTCAAAGGTGCGAGTCAGCGCGTCGGTGGGCAAGGTGGTGTGGTACGCATAACCACCGCCTTCATAGGTTTCCATGATCTGCATCCACTTGCGCAAATCAACCGCGTAGCTGGTGCTGGTGGTAGTATCGAT
>JANPNT010000113.1:0-8572 GCA_031427655.1 Burkholderiales bacterium | reverse complement strand
GCGCCCCTTGAACGTTCGTGTCAAAGAGTTTTTTGCGCGTCTGTGGGCTTACTGGTTGTAGGCAGCGGCTTGCAACGCTCATCAGCGCGTACGCCGCCAACAAGCGGCTGTGTTAAAGCGAACGAAGTTGGAACCGAGTTTTGGTGTTCACGATGTGTGCACATTCATCCAAGGTGCACACCATGCGAACCAACGTCGTGATCGACGACATGGTCAGGGTCGCTACCTTGAAGGCGACAGGTGTTCGCACCAAGCGTGAGGCCGTGGGGCGATGACGCTGCGAACCTTGTTGCGGCTGAAACCGCAAACTGAGTTGCACAAACTCGGGGGAACGCACGGATCGGAAGGCGAGCACGACGCGATGAGGCGCTAAGATTGACGACAGGCACTGGCAATTGATCCTTGTCGACTCCAGCGTCTGGATCGTGTGCTTCCGCAACGAGCCCGCCGGACAAGCCGAGTGGCTCGATAAAAACCTTGAATCAGAAGGCCTTGTCGCCGGCGATTTGATGCTGCCCGAGGTTTTGCACGGGTTCAAGGAATACCGTGATCTCAACGAGGTGCCTCGTCTGCTCGGACGGCTGTTGCAGGTCAAGTTAAGCGGTGAAGAGATTGCGGTTGAAGCAGCTCGGAACTTCCGCAAGTTGAGTAGCCGGGGCGTCACCGTTCGTGGAACCACCTATGTGCCGGTCGCTACCCTCGTTTGCCTCTGACAGGCGCTGTGGGCTGAAATAGCTTGTACGAGCGAGGTGTCAATGCGCACGATAAAGTCGATCTGGTGAATGGGCTGAGCCCGCCTCCAAACCTGTAGTTCCACCGTGCCGATACACGCATTCAAGTCGCAACTTTTGCAATTCACGTTGAGCACCTGCTTGCTCGCGGTGCCGCACTCCGCACAGGCACAGGCACAGCGCATCGTGGCATTGCCCAGCACCTCGGTGTTGTCGGGTGACCCACTGAAACTGCTTGTGCTGGGCCTGCCTGCGGGCGCGGTCGTGACGCTGCAAGCGCGTCGGATTTTGCTGAACGACGACAACGAGCGCCGCAGCCACCAAGCGCAGGCGCGCTTCAAAGCCGACGCCAAAGGTCGCATTGATCTGTCTACTCAGCCGCCAATGGACGGCAGCTACCGCAACGCCGACGTTCGCGGCCTTTTTTGGTCCATGACGCCGACCGAGGTGGGGGCCCCAGACGCCAGCGCAATCACCGGCTTTGACGCTGGGGCAGAGGGCGACGTCACCTTGACTGCGCGCATCGACGGCAGGGTCGTGGCCTCGCAAACCATCAGCCTGCTTGCCGCCGATCCGCGATTGAAAACCACAGCCGTCGAGGAGTTTCCTGGCGCGCAACTCGTTTCTTTTCCGGGTCAGATCAAGCGGCCCGCCATCATCGTTCTGGGTGGCTCCGAAGGTGGCAGCTATGTGGCCCGCCTGATGGCCCCAAAACTCGCCTCACACGGTTACGCCGTTCTCGGCTTGCCCTATTACTCACCCGGCGGATACAGCGCGAACGGTGCCACGCCAGCCGAGCTGCCCGCGCTACCTGCCGCCTTCGCCGACATTCCGGTGGACCGTTTGCAACAAGCGCGCGACTGGCTGGCGCACCAACCAAATGTGGACGCCGAGCGCATTGCGGTGTACGGCGTGAGCAAAGGTGCAGAGTTCGCGCTGATTGCCAGCACCCGCATGCCGTGGATCAAAGCTGTGGTGGCCGTAGTGCCCAGCGACGTGGTGTGGGAGGGCTGGGGCCCTGGCACCGAAAAAGGGGACAGGCCCTCTTTTGCTTGGAAGGGCGAGCCTCTGGCTTATGTGCCTTACCTCGACTTTGCGTCTGAGTTCGACGGCTATCGCACCAACACACCCGTGATCGTGCGACGCCCGCAAGACCGAGGCCGCGCCGCCAACCCGGATCGCGTTCCTGCGGCGCGCATTCCGGTGGAACGCTACGCAGGCCCGCTGCTGTTGGTGGCGGGCGGTGACGACCAGCTGTGGGATTCGGGCGGCATGGCAAAAAACATCGCCGCGGCTCGCAGTGGTGGCGCTAGCGAAAAGCGCCCAGCCACGCAAACGCTGATCTATCCCAACGCCGGTCACCTGATCAGCGCAGACGGCTGGCGGCCCACCACGCAGTACAACGTGTCCCTGTCGAAAGTGGGCGGCACACCCGAGGGCAATGCCCACGCGCAAGCCGATGCTTGGCCCAAGACCTTGGCCTTCTTCAGGCGCCACTTGGGGCCAGTGCCGCGCTGAACCGTTTTTTGCGCTCAGCCGCTGAAGGCGTCATCTGCCGGACGGCAAGAAAAGCTGAGGCCGTCAGCCGCCTGCGTAACTTGGCGTTCACCAATACGCCATCGGATTGATGGCGGCGCCTCGTTTGCCTGCCGCGTTTTTGTAGGAACAAATCGAGGCCGCCTAAATTTTTGAGGGTGCGTGAGCCTTTACGGCGCGCAAAGCGCCGTATTGCGATGTCGACCCCACAAAAGTTCAGCGGGTGCGACGTCTGTGGCAACACGCCTAGCAACACACCACGCAACCTGAAGGAGCCTCCATGAACACCCGCCGCTTTGCCGCTTACTTTTTGTCTGACCCGCTGTACGTCGGTTCGCCTGACAGCTTGCGCGCGGCGCACACCCGTCCCAGCCGCGCTGCACGTGGCGCGCGCAACCCCTTCTTGCTCATGTCAGCTTTGGCGACGAGTGCGTTTCTTATGACGGCCTGCGGCGGTGGAGACAGTGGCAGCAGCGACCCGATTGCCGCTGCCGAAACTCCGGTTACGCCCGTTACGCCCGGCACACCTTCAACACCCACCACGCCAACGCCACCTGTGGCCGGTGGCACGCTGCCCGCAGTTTCTGTGGCAACCGGCGACTTGAGCAAAGCAACGTCGAAGTACGCATCACCCATTGGCAGCGTCGACTTTTTGCTTACCGACGGCAAGACGGCTTATGCCTTCGGGTCCAGCGCCAGCGACACCAGCTACACGCGCACCGTGAGCACAAGCACCGACGGCCTGAACTGGAGCACACGTAAAGCCATGGCCGGGCCGCAAGACCCCAGCGGCGACTTCGCCGTCAACAGCAAGGGCGTGCTCGCGGTGCACGGCTGCACCTACAAAGCTGTGAACGGCGTCTCAGTTGGCGTGCCCTACATCCGCACGTCCACTGACGCCGTGACTTGGACCGAACGCACCCTGCCTGCGTTGACCGATCAAGAGGTCAGCAACCTGTGCAACAACGGCGGTGGGAACATCTACGCGGTGGGTGGCGCCTTCGCAGTGGTGGGCCAGTACTGCACCGCGCTCGGCTCGACCGACGGCAGCACCTGGGTGATGGGTTCACCGTCATTGAATGCTGGCCGCACAGGCGTTGGCAACAATTGCTTTTTGGGTTTTTCTACCAAGGGGCGCCTGGTGATTGAGCACGGCACGGTGCAGGAATTCGACCGCGCGACCAGCACGTCGAAATACTTTTTGTTCTATAGCGTCACCACCGACGGCATCAATTGGCAACAAAAACGCCTGTTTTTGAATGACAAGGTGGCGGGCAGCAGCGCCATGGCGTTTTTGCCGAGTGGCGAAGTGCGTGTAAGCACGCAGGTTCGGTTCAACGACCCCGTCTACGGCAACTCCATCGGCGACCCGTCGACCATTTGGAGCACCACCGATCTGTCCACTTGGACACCCGTGAAAACCGACGTCAAGGGCCAAGTTCCTTACATTCTGAACTTTGAAGCTGGTGCCAAGGTGCATCCTCAAATAGTCGAAGCGCCCGGCTTTCAATACGTTTGCGACGGCTTGCACCCACTGCGAACAGACATCAACAACTTGGCCAGCTCGCCCGACGGATTGACGTTCACAACCGCATCGTTATTTGCGGCGGGCGGCGACTTTGCAGACGGCAAAAACAAGTGCCGTAAGCTGATTTATTTGACCGCCGCCAATCGCTTGGTCGGCACCGTGTCAACCGACGCCAACGTAACGTCTTTCTTTACCAGCAACTGAAACACCACCGCACATTTGGCGACCGACTGCAGGCGCCAAGTCAGCCAAGCGCATGTCGGTGCTCAGTTCAAGCGGTGCGCATTGGTTAGCTCGGGTCGGCAGCTGAAGACTTGGTGTTTTGCACTGCCAAGGGCGCCGCTTGATGCGACAACGCGAAGGCCATGGCCGCACCCGAAAGTCCAGGTGCCATCATGTGTTCTTGGGCCACCGGGAAGATGATGGTGGTGTTCTGCTCCGCACCAATTTCTTTCAACGTGGCCAGCGTTCGCAGGGTCAACGCGGCCGGATTTTGCGACAAGATCTCGGCCGCCTGCGCCAGCTTGGCAGCCGCCTCAAACTCGCCGCTGGCCGTGATCACGCGCGCCCGCGCGCCGCGTTCGGCTTCCGCCTCTTGGGCCATCGCACGGATCATGGTTTGATCCAGGTCCACCGTGCGAATTTCAACGTTGATGATGTGCACGCCCCAGCTTTGCGTACGCTCCTCCAGCGCCACACTCAGGGCCCTGTTCAGCACATCTTGCTTCGACAGCAATTCATCCAGCACGTGTTTGCCGATGTTGGCGCGCAGCGCCGTCGGCGCGAGTTGGGAGATGGCGCTGAGGTAGTCCTCCACGTCGAGCAGCGCCATTCTCGGGTCAACGATTTTGAAGAACGCCACCGCCGACACCTTCACCGAAACGTTGTCGCTGGTGATCACGTCTTGCGACGGGATGGGCATCACCTTGACGCGCATGTCGGCGCGTCGCATGGTTTGCACAAAAGGAATCAATATCGTCAGCCCCGGCTCGCGGGTGCCGGTGAACTTGCCCAACGTCAGCACCACGCCGCGCTGAAATTGATCGAGGATCTTGATGGTGTAGAACGCCGCCACCACCAGCAGCACGAACAAAATTAAAAAGGGAAAGGCGATATTCATGGAGGTTCCTGAAGGGAGGTCAGATGTGGCGACGGGCTGCGTTTGTTGATCGCACTGCCACTGTTTTCATGCACCCGCACTGCGCTTGCATGGCGCGCGCTACCAGCCCTCGCTGCCAGGTTCGCCCTTGAACGGGCCCACCAGCTCAGGCGTGATCCAGCCGCCGTAGAAGCCACCGGGCTGCGGCGTGACGATGGCATCGTCAACGTTAGATTCGAGTGCACCAGGATAAAAAGCGACGCAATCGGCCAAGGCTTCGGCACCGGCCAGCGGATGCGGATAGCTCCAAGCCACGCCCGGCAAACGGCGCTTGCCGTCCACCAGCGTCCAGTATTTCGCTGGGCCCTTCCATTCGCAGAACGATCCTCCAGCTGCGGGCTGCAACAAATGCCGCGCCACGTCGTTCCACGGCAGGTAAACGCTGGGCGGGTGGGCAGTCTCTTGCACCAGCACAGCACGCCGCGTGCGCGCCACTTCCACATCGCCCCAACGCACCACCACCTCGCGTGTGTCTGGCACCAAACGCGGCGGGCGCGGGAAGTCCCACACGGAGGTTTGACCCGGGCCTGGCGTGACGGCAAATGGTGGGCGCACCTGACCTTGCCAACGCCATTGCTGGCGCGCTGCGCGTATCCAGTCGGGCAGGTCAGCCATCAGTGCAACACGCTGGGAACTGCAACGGCTCGCGCTGCGAAGGTCGTCGTGCAGGTGGCGACATGAGCTTTCACGGGCGTGCCTGTTTGTCAAACCGGGCCGCAAATTCCTGCATCCGCGAGCGGTTTTTTCCAAAGTCAAACAAGCCGAGTAGCGAGCGTGATCGGAAGTCCACCCGCAGCGCCTGAGCATCGATTTGGAAATCGACCTGATCCTTGAAACCGACCGGCGTGGTGAAGACAACTTCCAGCGACAGAGGCCCGGCGCGCACGATGGTGGCCTCAGGAAACGTCTTCAATGTGGCTTGCAAAACGGCCATGGCCTGAGCGGTCGTGCCGACGAAGCGCAGCGGCTCGAGTGCGCCGTTACCGCGCGAGCTTGCGCAGTTGCTGGGGAATGAACATGTCAGGTCCGCACTGGAAGAATCTGACGGACTGTTCGCGTCAGGCGGTGGCGCTGTGACTGCACACGCCGCCAACATTGCGGCCACAGGCCACACCCCAACTTTCAACCTTGATGAAATGCTTGGCAATTACCACTCCCACAGAGCAAAAACTAAGTATCTGGCATTCCAATAAAGACTGGCTGGAAGCACGGGCTCTGTTTGTGAGCGCTGGGCCCGCGCCTCGGGATCTGACCGATTCTTCCGGTAGAAGGCTGGGCGCGGACGCCTGCGGTTCAGCCCTTGCGCTTGGTAGCCCACGCCACACCCGCCAAGCCCATCAGCATCAACGCGTAGGTTTCAGGCTCGGGAATGGGCGCTGGCGGTGCAGAGAGGCCACCGGCAAAGGTGAAGTTGTCGATGGCGAACGAGGTGACGGAATGCGTGCCGGGTGGGAACAGATTGGTCGAGCCTATGCGCACCGAGCTGATGGTCGCGCCGCCCACGCTGGTGAAGCCCCAAAACATTTGGCCCGTAGCGGTCGTGTGGAAATTTTTCTGACTCATGTCGACAAAGCTCACCGTGACATCGACCTGCGACATGCTCACGGAGTCAAAACCAAATTCGTGCACCGGCTTGTCAAAGTAAACGTACAGCGGCGCGTAGTCGAGCAGGCCGTATGCAAACAGGTTGCCTTCAGCCACCGCGAGCTTGCTGTTGCTGGATGCAATGTTGTAGCTCACGCCGGGCTTGATGTCGCCTGGCTTGATGGGCGCGTCGCTGGGAAAAGTGAGGTTGGTCTTGCTGTTGAGTTGACCGTATGGAATGTTCAGGTGGTCGGACAGGCTGAAGGTTTCCACGGTGAACGGAGCAGCAAATGCGGCTTCAAACGTGCTGCGGTCGTAGCCCACGGTAAATTCCAATGCACTGGCGTTGGTAGCGCAGGCGGCAAGCACAGCGAGGGTTGTGAGTGACTTGAACATGATGAGGGGCTCGGTGATAAGTTTTCGTATGGAAGGACTGAACAGAACAAATTTCTTCATGGATCCACGCGGCTGGTGCGGCCGCGTGCGCCTTCAACCGCGTGGGCAGTTCAGGTAGGCCGCGTTGCCGCTCACGTCCGTGCTCAACACCCCGGTGACGATTGGTGTGGAGGCATAAAAATTGATGGTCAGGACAATGTCTCCCGACACGCCGGGTGTGCTGTAGCCCCGCACCAGAAAGAAGTCTTTGTTGCTTTTCAATACTGCTGCGCCATTGCTCGCGTTGTAGCTGAGCTGGTTCACCAGCACCGTTTTGTTGTAGCCCGCCTGCACCGAACTCACGCGCAATTTGCCGTCTTTGAGCTCGACCTGGCAATCGTTGATGCGGGTGACGTCTTTGATCGTGGCATCGGCATTGGTGGTGGTGTAGATCCCTCGGCCAAAATTCACATTGACCGCCAGGCCGCTCAAGTCTGCAGCGGTCACATTCCGGCTTTCCGCTGGAAATGCGCCCTTGGCGACAGCCGCTGTTTTCAGACTCGTGATCAGGGCGGTGGGCAGGCTCACGGCGTCCAGGCTGCGGTCGGTGTTCAGGTTGCCACCCGTAGCGAACCCGCAGGTGGTCTGCGTGCTGGTAGCCGCATCGTTGGCAAGGACCTGCGTCACCACACCGTTATCAATGGACAGGAATATCGCGTCATATTGGAATGCGGCATCGGGCGCGCCAAGAAAACTAACAAGCCGCGTGTCGCCGTAAACACTGCGCGGAAAAACAGTGGCGCCCACGCTGTAATAGTCAACGCCCGCGTAGCTGCTGGTGAGCCGCGTTGCGTAGGGGACACGTGTGGTTTGCCCACCAGCGGTGAGCACCAGGTCGCCACCCTCCACGCTGAGCTTGCAGTCGTTGATGGCCGTGCTGCTGTAGGTTGTGTAGGGGTTGGCGGTGGTTTGTAGGTTGGTGCGCAAGCCGCGTCCGTAGACGTGTGAGCCTGCGAAGCCATCCGTGTCAGCAGCGGTTTTCAGGGACACAGGCTTGCCGGTCAGAGGCAGCGCCAAGATGGCAGCGGGCACCGTGATTTCTGATGCTGTGATCGGCAAAGGCGTGGTCACGGTAACCAGGTCACCCGCTTTTTTGACGACGGCAATGAAATCTGCGTAGGTTTTGCCGGCGCCCAAAAACGCCACCGCCATGTTGTCGAGCAGCTTGTCGTAATAGTCGCCAATCACAAAGCTGGCGGTCAACAAATTGGCCGGTACGCTGCCCAAATTGCTGGCGGTGAACTGCGCCTGCACGTAACTGATGGCGGCAGGCAAGGCGGTGTTGATGGCTGCGGCGCGCGCGGCGTCAAACGTGGCGAACACATCGGCTGGGCTGGCGGCCAAGGCGCGAGTCAGGGCGGTGTCGGTCAGCGTGGTGATGTTCACACGGCCAGCGGCGGCGGCGAATCCGTAAAGCTCGATAGCGGCGGCAGGCGGCGCGGCGGCTTTGGTGACGCGCAACAGGCACGGTGCGACTTGGCCTTTGTCCAAGGTGAGCGTAAAGCTGCCGTCAGCGGCCGAGGTGGCGCTGGCCGTGCCGACGGTGCAATTGGCGGTGACGGAGCCACCGGCAATGGCCGCACCGGTGGCGGCGGTGCC
>JANPNT010000112.1:0-2068 GCA_031427655.1 Burkholderiales bacterium | reverse complement strand
CAATCAAAACCAGCGTTGGCTAGGAGAACAAAATGTCATCTGACAACACCGCCAGTCCCAACTCAGAGCCCGATGAGATGGCCGATGAATGGGCAGCCGCCCTGGCCGAATCCAAACCCGAAGCCAAGTCCGTGGCCGCCTCTGAAGTTCGTGCCTCGGTAGACCAGGTGGCGCCGGCGTCGTTCCAGAATTTCTCGCCCACTGGGGCCGGCACAGCGGGCAACGACATCAACATGATCTTGGACATCCCGGTGCAACTCACCGTGGAATTGGGCCGCACGCGCATCCCCATCAAGCACATCTTGCAATTGGCCCAAGGCTCGGTGGTGGAGCTGGAAGGCTTGGCCGGCGAGCCGATGGACGTGCTCGTCAACGGCTACTTGATTGCACAAGGCGAGGTGGTGGTGGTGAATGAAAAATTCGGCATTCGCCTGACCGACATCGTCACGCCAAGCGAGCGCATGCGGCGCTTGAGCCGCGCTTGAGCTGTGCTTGAGCCCAACTCCGAAATCAAACCGCACTCATGACACCCGGCATTTCCTCCTTCTTGTGGTTCATCGCCATCCTGGGCTTGATCCCTCTGGCGCTGTGGCTGCTCAAGCGCACCCCGCTGGGCGGCGCGTCAAGCGGCGGCCTGATGCGCAGCGTCGCCGTGTTCCCCCTGTCCACCAACCAGCGCTTGGTGACCGTCGAAGTGGGCACCGGTTCCGAGCGCCGCTGGTTGGTTTTGGGCGTCACGCCGCAAAGCATCACCACACTGCACACGATGAGCCCGCAAGCCGACCCGATCACCGCCACAAACATCGCAGCAGCACCATCAGGCTTCGCACAAATGCTCAGCCGCATGCGTCAGAACAGCAAGGACGCTGCATGAACGGCAACCGCATGTTGAAGCGCTTTTTTTTGGCTTTGGTGTCCACAGCAAAACCGCTGCTCGCCGTATCTTTGATGTCGGCGGTCTCGACCGCAGCTTTAGCCCAAGCCACAACTCAAGCGATAACCCAAGCGATCGGCAGCGCCACGCCCAGCACCCTGCCCTTGTTGGTGGGCCAAGGCGCAGGCAGCGCCAGCTATTCGGTGCCCATACAAACGCTGCTGTTCTTCACTGCCCTGAGTTTTTTACCCGCCGTGTTGTTGCTGATGACGGGCTTCACCCGCATCGTCATCGTGCTGGGTTTGCTGCGCCAAGCCTTGGGCACGCAGGCAGCGCCGCCGAACCAAGTGGTCATCGGCCTGAGCTTGTTTTTGACCTTCTTCGTCATGGGCCCCACGCTCGATACGGTCTACGCCGAGGCCTATCAGCCCTTCTCAGAAAACAAGATCGCCTTTGAAGAAGCCTTGAAACGCGGCGAGGTTCCCATGCGCGCGTTCATGCTCAAGCAAACCCGCCAATCCGATGTGGCGCTGTTCGCCAAACTGGCCAAGATCGATGCCTCAGTCAAGTCGGCAGATGTGCCGTTCAAAGTGCTGGTGCCTGCGTTTGTGACCAGCGAATTGAAGAGCGCTTTTCAGATCGGCTTTTTGATCTTCATCCCCTTCCTCATCATCGACATGATCGTGGCCAGCGTGCTCATGAGCCTGGGCATGATGATGCTCAGCCCGGTGTTGGTGGCGCTGCCTTTCAAGCTGATGCTGTTCGTGCTGGCCGACGGCTGGAACCTGCTGTTGGGGTCGTTGGCGGCCAGTTTTGTGCAGTAGCAGGCAGCGTGCCTGCACACGGATGCTTTCTGCTTTCGCGACACCACCCTTCCCGTTCGGGCTGAGCCTGTCGAAGCCCTGCTTCCACTTGCGCGGCACTTCGACAAGCTCACTGCGAGAGGTGTTTTTCTTGTGTCTCAAGTTCCAGGAAACCCATTGACCCATGGACTCACAACTCGTCTTCACCTACGGCCAACAAGGCCTCTACCTCCTGCTTCTCGTATCAGCTCCGGTGCTGCTCACCGTGCTGGTGGTGGGTTTGCTGGTCAGCATCTTCCAAGCCGCTACGCAAATCAACGAAGCCACGCTGTCCTTCGTCCCCAAAATCATTGCCGCTGTTGCGGTGCTGACCATCGCCGGGCCTTGGATG
>JANPNT010000111.1:0-6186 GCA_031427655.1 Burkholderiales bacterium | reverse complement strand
GTCGCAAACACCGGTCGGCCCGGGCACGGTGTCCTTCGACTGGAGTGGACAGGTCGAGGGCAATACCGTCAACGGCGGCGTGTTTGCCTACAAGGCGGGCAAGGGTGGAGCTGAACACAAGAGTCTTGCAGTTGTGCGCCTGCATTTGTTCACACAGGCTGAGCAGGCCACCGATGTTGTTGCGGTAGTAGGCCAATGGATGACTCACGCTTTCGCCGACGGCTTTGAACGCCGCAAAATGCACGGCGACGTTGATGGCATGACGCTCGAAAACACCGCGCATCGCTGGCGTGTCGCAAACGTCAATTTCCTCAAACACGGGCTGAATGCCGCCAAGTTTTTCCAGTCGCTGCAAAACTTGCCGCGAGCTGTTGGAAAAATTGTCCACACCGACCACTTTGTAGCCAGCGGCTTGCAAAGCCAGCCAAGTGTGCGAAGCGATGTAGCCCGTCGCTCCAGTCAGCAGGACGGTCAGCGCGGTCATTGCAGCGTGTATCTGGCCGAGATGCCCACCGTGTTGCTGCGGTAGTCGTTGGACAGTGCTGAGCTGGTGCTGCGGCGCTCGGTGCCCACCGAAGCCGCGATGCGCAAGTTGCGCAGCGGGTCGTAGGTCAAGCCCAAGCCGAATCCGTTCACGGTGTCGGTGCCGTTGCTGCCCAAGCCCGACGTGCCCACTTGCAGTCTTTGCACCCTGACTGAGGCGTTGGCCTGGATCTTGGCCGTCACGTCGTAGTTTGCGCCCAACCTGAACTGTGTAGAAATTTGGCTGCTGTCGTTGGCCAGAGAAATCACGCTGCCGTTGGCACCTACTGTGGTGAAAAAGCTGTTTTCGGTGCCGGTGTCGCGCGACAAGCTGGCGCTGTAACTCAAGCGTCCAGCGGGTTTGTGTTGCACCGTCAAAGAGCCAGTAGCACCAGAAAAGTCGCGTGACGATGCCACGCTGTGAGTTTGGCGACTGAAGCTGACGCGGCCGTTCACAGTGGTCAAGCCGGTTGGTGTCCAGCTCGAGGTCAGGTCGATGTCGCGGCGATTCAGGTCATCGGTCTGAGTGCCACCGCCCAGCGCGGGAAAGTTGGGGTAGCTGCCGCGTGTCATGCGCAGCGCAACGCCTGCGTCCAAGGCGCCACTGAATCGATAGCGCACGCCCACGCTGCCAGCGTTTTGGCTGTACTCCTGTGCTTGGTATGCCGCCGCCGAATTGCTCAGTTGGCGGTGGGATAAATCTGCGGTGAACGAGAGAACGGTGACGCCGCCAAGCAAAGCTGAGGCGGCAAATTCTTGAGTTTTTTGTACGTTTCGGTCGCTCAGTACCGGGGTCAAGGGGCTGTAGAAATTTGCCAGGCTTTGATTGTTGCTGTAGCGCAAAGTGCCTGAAAGCCGCTCAATGGTTGACAGATCCAGGGCGGCGTTCAGGCCGTATCCGGTGTTGTTCAAGTTGCTGTTGGTGGCATATCGGTTGCCAGTCACATTAGCATCGACGCGCAAGCGCTGACGGCCGAACGGTTGGTTCAATCCGCCGTTCAGCCCAGTGCTGGAGATGGTGTCGGAACTGGAAGATGCCGAACCGGAAACTCGTCCGACGTTGGAGTCACGCGTGAAACTTTGGCTCACTCCGATGTAGTACGGGTTGGGGTCGGACGCTTGCGCTGTGGCCGCTTGGTGCCCGCAGGCTACCGTCAGCAACAGCGCCAATGGCGTTAGCGAGTGAACGTGTGACACTAGGGTGCGAGAAGATTTCATGGCGAGGCTCCGGGAATAACGTCTGCTTAACTGGCGCCGACGTGCAGCGCCGAGGTTTGAACAATTTGATTGACGCTGTGGGTGCGCATCAATAAGCGTGGCGGTCAAAAAACACCAGCCTGATGGTGCGCACGATGATTTGTAAATCTAGGCCCAAAGTCCAGTTGCGTAAGTAGGCTAAATCGTATTCGACGCGCGCTTGCATCTTCTCGATGGTGTCGGTCTCGCCGCGGTGCCCGTTGACTTGGGCCCAACCGGTGATGCCCGGCTTAACTTTGTGCCGCACCATGTAAGCCTTGATGATTTCGCGGTATTGCTCGTTGTGCGCCACGGCGTGAGGGCGGGGGCCGACGATGCTCATGCGTCCCTGCAACACGTTGATGAACTGCGGCAACTCGTCCAGCGAGGTGCGGCGAATAAACGCGCCGAAAGGCGTAATTCGCACATCGTCCTTGGTCGCCTGCCGCACCACCGAACCGTTGTCCTGCGATGTCATGGAGCGAAATTTATAAACCACGATTTCGTCGCCGTCCAAACCGTTGCGCCGCTGTTTGAAGATGATGGGGCCGGGTGAACTCAATTTCACACCCATGGCAACTGCCAGCAACACCGGCGAGATCAGCACCAGGATCACCAGCGCCAGCACAAGATCACTGACGCGTTTGACCAGCTCGTTGGTGCCGGTGAACGGTGTTTCGCAAATGCCTACGACCGGCACGCCGTTCATGTCTTGCAGACGGCCCTGGATGATGCTGATGCCAAACACGTCGGGGCACAAAGAACAGCGAGGCAGTGGTGCCTTGCACCTGCTCCAGAAGTTCGACGATTCGCGGCTGAGAGCCCAGCGGCAAGGTGATGTAGACCTCGCGCACGCTGTGTTCGATGATGTAGCGTGCCACATCTTTCAAGCCGCCCAAACGCTTGCTGGCGCTGGCGTCATCCACGCGGTCGTCAGTTCGGTCATCAAAGTAGCCGCTGAAATCGACGCCATAGTCGCCACCGGCCAACAAGGCGCGCGAAACTTTCACTCCCAATGGGCCCGCGCCCACCACGATGCAAGAGCGTCTGGCCTCAGGCAAGGCCGAACGCCACTGCACCACACGTTTGCCTATCCACACAGCGATCCATTGAATCACCGGAGTGACCAAAAACCAAATGATGAGCGCGGTTTCGTCAAAGTAGCCAACGCTGTTGGTGGCGTAGCCGCACAGCACCAAGATGCCCACCAACATGACCCAGGATGAGGCGATGTCCACACCCGCAGCCACCATGTTGTCGCGAAAGCGGTTGCGGCCCGGAAATGTGAGGGCGAACACCAGCAAGCTGAGCGTGAGTTCAGGCCGGTTGATGGGTTCGCCGATGTAAATGTTCGCTAGCAAGAAAACCAGCACCGTGATGGCGGGCTCCATAAACGCCGCCACCAGCGAAGTCACCGATTGGGGTGCGCTGTAAAAGGTGCGTTTGTAGGTGCGGTCGTCGAACATCGGAAAGGGAAGGCGGCTCGCGAAACAGGAAGCGTTTTGAGTGGCTCACGACGGTATTTGATCGGCCCTCGTGTTCAATTTGATATCGGTCACCGTGAGTTCACTCTTGAACGCATAGTTATGAGGTTGAGCGTGAAATACAGCTCCGGATTCTCACTCATAACCCGAGTTCATCCGGGGCAAAGCCGCCGAGGTTCGCGCCCGGCCGTGCCTACAATTCGTGCATGCTTCACGACCTGCAACAAATCCTCGTCCCCGCTGTCTTGTCGCGCTTGACGCTGCTGATGAACCATGTTTTGGCGTCAGAAGCCGTTGCGACTGCACGTTTGAAACCGCACGCGGGGCGCAGTATTTGCTTGCAATTTCGGGGTTGGCCCACGGTCCTTCCGCGCTTGCCGGTGTTGGTCTACACGATCACACCGGCGGGCTTGCTGGAGTGGCAGGCGCAGCCTTTAGACGGCGATGCCGACCTCACTTTGGAGGTTGAAGCCTCCAACCCGGCCATGGAACTGGTGCGTCGCCTGGCTGGACAAGCGCCTCGCATCCGAGTCCGTGGTGATTCTGCTTTCGCGGCCGATGTGAGTTGGGTCACCGACAACCTTCGATGGGACCTGGAAGACGATGTCGCCAAGTTTCTGGGTCAAGGGCCCGCACATGAGTTGGCCCGCGTGGTCACCGCGATGGCAGGCGGTTTGCGCAGTGTTGTGGCGTTTGCAATGCGCCGCTCCACGTCTTCTCAGAGCGAAACGAAAACGGGCAGCTCAGGCGCAGCGAGCTGATGCGGCACCTCAGCCGACTTGTTTTCATCGTCTTCACGCTACTGCGTTTCGGGCTCGACGAACTCGCTTTGTCGGGCTTTCAGCAGCGTTGGGTGCGTTTGCTGGTCAAGTGCATCACTTTAGGTCGAAAGTTGGACGCGCCACGCGGCGTGCGCTTGCGCATGGCGTTGGAGCGCTTGGGGCCGGTGTTTGTCAAATTTGGTCAAGTGCTTTCCACGCGGCGCGACTTGTTGCCCGCCGACTTGGCCGACGAGTTGGCGCAGCTTCAAGACAACGTGCCGCCGTTTCCTGCGGCGCAAGCACGGCAATTGATTGAGAAAGCCTTCGGCAAGCGCATTGAAGACGTGTTCGCCAGCTTCGATGCCGAGCCCGTTGCCAGTGCGTCAATTGCCCAGGTTCATTTCGCCACTTTGAAGGACGGCCGCGAAGTCGCGGTCAAAGTGTTGCGCCCCAACATCTTGAGCGTGATCGACGACGACTTGGCCCTGCTTCGCACCGTGGCCGGGTGGGTGGGCAAGTTGTCGGCGGACGGCAAGCGGCTGAAGCCGCGCGAGGTGGTGGGCGAGTTTGATAACTACCTGCACGACGAGCTGGATTTGGTGCGCGAAGCGTCCAATGCATCGCAGTTGCGGCGCAACATGCACGGCGTGAACCTGGTGATGATTCCAGAAATGCACTGGGATCTGTGCACTCAAACCGTCATCGTGATGGAGCGCATGAAGGGCATGCCGATCAGCCGCGCGCAGGCTTTGCGCGATGCGGGCGTCGACATCCCCAAGCTGGCGCGTGACGGTGTGACCATCTTCTTCACGCAGGTGTTTCGCGACGGATTTTTCCATGCCGACATGCACCCCGGCAACATTCAAGTCAGCATCGATCCGGCCACCTTCGGTCGCTACATCGCGCTCGACTTCGGCATCGTCGGCACGCTCACTGAGTTCGACAAAGAGTATTTGGCGCAGAACTTCATCGCGTTTTTCAGACGCGATTACAAACGCGTGGCGCAGCTTCATGTCGAGTCGGGCTGGGTGCCTGCGAACACCCGCGTGGACGAGCTGGAGGGTGCCATTCGTGCGGTGTGCGAACCTCACTTTGACCGGCCGCTCAAAGACATCTCACTGGGCCAGGTGTTGCTGCGTTTGTTCCAAACCTCACGTCGCTTCAACGTCGAGATTCAGCCGCAATTGGTGCTGCTGCAAAAGACCTTGCTCAACGTGGAAGGTTTGGGCCGCGAACTCGACCCTGAGCTTGACTTGTGGGCCACCGCCAAACCTTTTTTAGAGCGCTGGATGAACGATCAAGTCGGCTGGCGCGGCTTGATGGAAGGGATCAAAAACGAGGCTCCGCGCTACGTTCAGCTTTTGCCAGAACTCCCGCGTTTGCTGCACCAGGCGCTCCAACCCAAACCTGCGGCTCAGGCCCACATGCTGGAGGAATTGCTGGCCGAGCAAAGGCAAACCAATCGCTTGTTGCGCGGCTTGATCTACGCAGCGCTGGGGTTTGTGTTGGGCGCTTTGATTTGGGTGGTGATGGGCCCGTTCTGGGCGCAGTGGCACTCTTGAATCGTTGCCCGCAGCGCGGGCTCTCATCTGCGGTGCCACCGTATAATTCGAGGTTTTACCGCGCAACCCGAAGCGCGTCGGAAAACTTCAACTTCGCTCTAACTTCGCTCTAACTTCGCTCTAACTTGAAGGTACCCATGCCGATCTACGCATACCGCTGTGAGTCGTGCGGCCACGCGAAAGACGTGCTGCAAAAAATCTCTGACCCGCTGTTGACCACGTGTCCGGCGTGCGGTGCCGAGCAATTCAAAAAACAAGTCACCTCGGCTGGCTTTCAGCTCAAAGGCTCAGGCTGGTACGTGACCGACTTTCGCGGTGGCGCGGCAGCTTCCCCGTCTGAATCGGGCAAAGAGGCAGCTTCGGGCGCAGACAAACCCGGCGGCGACAAATCGAGTGGCACTTCCGCGACGCCGGCAGGTGAGGCATCGGCCGCGCCATCCGCGCCGACATCCGGCCCCGCACCGGCTTCGGCACCTGCTGCCAAGCCCGCGGCCGCTGCGCCGGCTGCTCCGCCGAGCAAGTAAGTCACGTCACACAACTTCCACCCGCAAGGATTGCCTTGAAGAAATACCTCCTCGCAGGCTTGTTGGTTTGGCTGCCGTTGGCCATCACCATTTGGGT
>JANPNT010000110.1:0-6901 GCA_031427655.1 Burkholderiales bacterium | reverse complement strand
GACGGCCTCACCGCCATGATGATGTGCGTCGTCACCTTTGTGTCGCTGATGGTTCACGTCTACACCATCGGCTACATGGAACACGAAGACGGCTACCAGCGCTTCTTCAGCTACATCTCGTTGTTCACCTTTGCGATGTTGATGCTGGTGATGAGCAACAACATGCTGCAACTGTTTTTCGGTTGGGAAGCGGTGGGTTTGGTGTCTTACTTGCTGATCGGTTTTTACTACAGCAAGCCGACCGCCATTGCCGCCAACATGAAGGCGTTTTTGGTGAACCGAGTGGGTGACTTCGGCTTCATCTTGGGCATCGGTTTGATCGTCGCGTTCGGCGGCACCTTGAACTACACCGAGGTGTTTGCCAAAGCCCCCGAGTTGGCCAAACTCACGCTGCCGGGCACCGATTGGATGCTGGTGACGGTGGCCTGCATTTGCCTCTTCATCGGTGCCATGGGCAAGAGCGCGCAGTTCCCATTGCATGTGTGGCTGCCTGACTCGATGGAAGGCCCCACGCCAATTTCAGCCTTGATTCACGCGGCCACCATGGTCACGGCGGGCATCTTCATGGTGGCGCGCATGTCGCCGCTGTTTGAGCTGTCAGACACCGCGTTGAGTTTCGTCTTGGTGATCGGCTCCATCACTGCGCTGTTCATGGGATTCATGGGCATCATTCAAAACGACATCAAGCGCGTGGTGGCGTATTCGACGCTCAGCCAACTCGGTTACATGACAATGGCGCTGGGCGCATCGGCCTATTCGGTGGCCGTGTTCCACCTCATGACGCATGCCTTCTTCAAAGCGCTGCTGTTCCTGGCGGCGGGCTCGGTGATCATTGGCATGCATCACGACCAAGACATTCGCAACATGGGCGGCTTGCGCAGGTACATGCCCATCACTTGGATCACTGCGCTGCTGGGTTCGCTGGCGCTGATCGGTACGCCGTTGTTCTCGGGCTTCTACAGCAAGGACAGCATCATTGAAGCGCTGCACGCCACGCACATTGCGGGTGCAGGGTTTGCCTACTTTGCCGCCATGGCGGGCGTCTTCGTGACCGCCTTCTATTCCTTCCGCATGTACTTCTTGGTGTTCCACGGTAAAGAGCGTTTTCATCACAAACCTTTTCCGGGTGAACACGCCGCGGGTGAACACGGCGCTCATGACACCCACGCCGACGATCACGGTCATGCTCAAGCTCACACGCCGCACGAATCATCGTGGGTCATCACCATGCCCCTGCTCTTGCTGGCAGTGCCTTCGGTGGTGATTGGTTTCATGACGGTTGGCCCGATGCTCTATGGCGACTTTTTCAAAGACGCCATCGTGGTCGATTCTGTTCACCACGGCGCGATGGAAGAGCTCGCAAAAAATTTCCACGGTGCCGCATCGATGGCCTTGCACGGCCTGACCGCGCCGCCGTTTTGGCTGGCCCTTGCGGGTGTGCTGATGGCCTACGTGTTCTACATGGTCAAGCCTGAAATTCCGGCAGCCATTCAAGCGCGCTTCGGTTTCATCTACCGCTTGCTCGAAAACAAGTATTACCTCGACTGGTTCAACGAATACGTCATTGCCAAGGGCGCGCGCATGTTGGGTCAGGGCTTGTGGAAGGGCGGCGATGTGGGCCTGATCGACGGCGTCTTGATCAACGGATCGGCGCGCTTGGTGGGCGGCGTGTCGGCTGTGGTGCGACGCGTGCAAACCGGCTATTTGTATTGGTACGCGCTGGTGATGATTTTGGGTGTCATGGGGTTGATGACGTGGCAGTTGTGGCCCTACTTGGGCGTTTTGACGGGACGCTGATGCGCTTGGACGTTTTCAATATGCAGTCCTTAAAAACAAGCGGCCACGCACGGAGAACAAGAACATGGGTTTGTTGAGCGTTGCCATCTGGCTGCCGATACTGTCGGGCGTGCTGCTGTTGGCTTTGGGGCGTCAAGAACAAGTCCATGCGGCACGTTGGGTGGCGCTCTTGGCAGCTTTCACCAGCTTCGCCTTCACGATCCCGCTGATCACCGGTTTCGATGCGTCGACTGCGGCCATGCAGTTCCAAGAAAACATGGCCTGGATCGAACGCTTCAACGTGCGCTACCGCCTGGGTGTGGACGGAATTTCAGTCTGGCTGGTGCTGCTCACTTCCTTCACCACCGTCATCGTGGTGATTTCGGCATGGGAAGTCATCACCGAGCGCGTGAACCAATACATGGGCGCGTTTTTGATTCTGTCCGGCATCATGGTGGGCGTTTTTTCGTCCCTCGACGGCTTGTTGTTCTACGTGTTTTTTGAAGCCACCTTGATCCCGATGTACATCATCATCGGGATTTGGGGCGGCCCCAACCGCGTTTATGCCGCGTTCAAGTTCTTCCTTTACACGCTGGCCGGCTCGCTGTTGATGTTGATCGCGCTGATCTACCTGTATTACAAATCGGGCGGCAGCTTTGACATCTTGGCGTGGCACCAACTGCCGCTGCCGATGGGCACGCAAACGCTGTTGTTTTTCGCCTTCTTCGCGGCGTTTGCCGTCAAGGTGCCGATGTGGCCAGTGCACACCTGGTTGCCCGACGCGCACGTCGAAGCACCCACTGGCGGCTCGGTCGTGCTGGCGGCCATCATGCTGAAGTTGGGTGCTTACGGCTTCTTGCGCTTCTCGATGCCCATCGCACCCGACGCAGCGCACGAGTGGGCCTGGTTCATTATTTTGTTGTCGCTGGTCGCGGTGATTTACATCGGCCTCGTGGCGCTGGTTCAGCAAGACATGAAAAAGCTGGTGGCCTACTCGTCCATCGCGCACATGGGTTTTGTGACGCTGGGCTTCTTCATCTTCAACGAGCTGGGCACCTCGGGTGCCATCGTGCAAATGATCTCGCACGGCTTTGTGTCGGCGGCCATGTTCTTGTGCATCGGCGTGCTATACGACCGAGTTCACTCGCGTGAGATTGCTAGCTACGGCGGCGTGGTGCACACCATGCCCACCTTCACCGCCTTCGCGGTGTTCTTTGCCATGGCCAACTGCGGCTTGCCGGGCACGGCAGGTTTTGTCGGTGAATGGATGGTGATCCTGGGTGCCGTTCAGGCCAACTTCTGGCTCGGTATGCTGGCTGCCACTGCCTTGATTTCGGGCGCGGCCTACACACTGTGGATGGTCAAGCGCGTTTACTTCGGGCCCATTGCAAACGACCACGTGCGCGAGCTGACTGACCTCGACGCGCGCGAAACTTTCATGCTCGCTGTCTTGGCCATTGCGGTGTTGTGGATGGGCGTGTACCCCAAGCCTTTCACCGACACCATGCATGTGTCTGTCACCTCGCTGCTCAAGCACGTGGCTGCGTCCAAGTTGAACTGATTGACCCAACAGCCACGGCCGACTCTCTATGAACTCCATGAATTGGCTCGCCGTTTGTCCTGAGATCGTGCTGCTGTGCGCCGGCTTGCTGGTCACGATGGTCGACCTGTGGGTGACGGATCCGCAGCGCAAACCTACCTACATCCTGACGCAAGCATCGCTCGCTGTGGTCGCAGGTTTGCAGTTGTGGCACTTCAACGAAGGTGCCACGGTGTACGCCATGCAGCGCATGGTGGTGGCCGACCCGATGGGGCATTTTTTGGGCTTTTTCGCCAGCGTCGCCACCATGATCACCTTGGCCTACGCGCGCTCGTATGCGGCGTCGCGCGACCTGCTGAAGGGCGAGCTGTTCTCGCTCAGCATATTTTCCTTGCTTGGCATTTTCGTGATGCTGTCGGCCAACAATTTCTTGGTGGTCTACCTGGGCCTGGAGCTGATGAGCTTGTCGCTGTATGCCCTGACGGCCATGCGCCGCGACAGCCTCAACGCCACCGAAGCGGCCATGAAGTACTTCGTGCTGGGCGCGCTGGCCAGCGGCTTCTTGTTGTACGGGCTGTCGATGATGTACGGGGCTACCGGCTCGCTCGACATCGGCAAGGTTTTCAACGCCATAGGAACCGGACAAATCAACAAGGCGGTGTTGGTATTTGGCATCGTGTTTGTGGTGGCCGGTTTGGCCTTCAAGCTGGGCGTGGTGCCGTTCCACATGTGGGTGCCTGACGTCTACCAAGGCGCGCCCACAGCAGTCACCTTGCTGATTGCGGGCGCCCCCAAATTGGCAGCATTCGCCATCACCATCCGCTTGTTGGTGGAAGGCATGTCGGGCGTGGCCGAGCATTGGCAGCAAATGCTCATTGTGTTGTCGTTGGGGTCGATGGCGTTGGGCAACTTGGCAGCCATTGCGCAGAGTAACTTGAAGCGCATGTTGGCCTACTCGACCATCGCGCAAATGGGCTTTGTGTTGCTGGGTTTGATCCCCACGGTGGTGGCCAGCAACACCTATTCGGCGGCCAACGGCTACAGCTCGGCAATGTTCTATCTCATCACCTACATGTTCACCACGCTGGGCACCTTCGGAATGATCATGTTTTTGTCTCGGCCAGGTTTTGAGTCGGAGCACATTGACGACTTGAAAGGCTTGAGCCAGCGCAGCCCTTGGTACGCCGGCGTCATGGCCATCCTGATGTTCTCGTTGGCTGGCATTCCACCCACGGTCGGTTTTTACGGCAAGTTCAGCGTGCTGCAGGCGTTGGTGTCCACCAATGTGCCGGGTTTGATCTGGCTGGCCGGTGCGGCCGTGGTGCTTTCGCTGGTCGGCGCGTTTTACTACCTGCGCGTGGTCAAGGTCATGTACTTCGATGCGCCCTTGGAAACCGCTGCCATTCACGGCGCGGCCGACGTGCGCGTGATCTTGTCGATGAACGGCGCGGCGGTGCTGTTGTTGGGCCTGCTGCCCGGCGGGTTGATGGCTTTGTGCGTGCAGGCCATCGTCAAGACCTTGGCCACCTGAGCCTCGACTGCACAACATGATTCGCGAACCTGAAGACGCACACCTTCGCGAAACTCGAGTCGAGTCGCAGCAGGTCTACAAGGGTCATTTCCTCGACGTGCGCCGCGATGTGGTGCGCCTGCCGAACGGCCACAACACCCAGCGTGAATACATCGTGCACCCCGGTGCTGTGATGGTGGTGCCCATCCTCGACGATGGCCGTTTGGTGGTCGAGCGCCAATACCGCTACCCACTGGGCCGGGTGATTGTGGAATTTCCAGCCGGCAAATTGGACGCCGGGGAAGCGCCCTTGATTTGCGGCATTCGCGAGCTGCAAGAAGAGACCGGCTACACCGCCACCGAATGGGCGCGAGCGGGCATCTTGCACAACGCCGTTGCCTACTCCACTGAGGGCATCGAAGTGTGGTTTGCGCGCGGCTTGAGCTTGGGCGAGCGAAAACTGGACGAAGGTGAATTTCTCGACGTCATCGCCGCCAGCGTGACTGAGCTGAGCCTCAGCGCTCGTCGCGGTGAGCTGACAGATGCCAAAACCCTGATCGGCTTGAACTGGTACCAGCTTTGGTTGGCGGGCGAGTGGGACATTTCTTGGCAGGCTGCGCCGTGAAGGTGCTTAACCTGTGCTGCGCGCACGACCATCATTTTGAAGGTTGGTTTGGATCTGAGGCCGACTACCTGAGTCAGCATGAACGCGGCCTGATCGCATGCCCCATGTGCGCCGACACCGCCATCCAACGCCTGCCCAGTGCGCCGCATGTGCGCACGTCGAGTTCGCGCGAGGTGGTCGCGGTGGCACCTCAAACGGCGACTGAAGAATCCTCAGGCCTTGCGGCGGTGCCGCTGCCAGACAAGCGCATGCAACTCACCCAACAAGCCGCCTGGATGCGCGCCGTTCAACACGTGATGGCCAACACCGACGATGTCGGCAAACGCTTCGCCGAAGAAGCGCGCCGCATTCATTACGGCGAATCTGAAGAGCGCGCCATTCGCGGTCAAGCCACGATGGCCGAGGCCAAAGCCTTGGTGGAAGAGGGCATTGCAGTGGTGCCACTGCCCGTGCCTGCGGCCCTCAAGGGCACGCTTCAATAGCGCGTCTGTGCTTGCTTAAAGCAAGCGGCCCGGATTCATGATTCCCGCCGGGTCGAGCGCTGCTTTGATGCTGCGCATCAGCGCGATCGCCACCGGCGATTTATGTTGCACCAGGGCGTCGCGCTTCAGCGTGCCAATGCCGTGCTCTGCAGATATAGATCCACCGTGCGCGCTGACGGCGTCGTAGACCATGGCATTCACCGCCGCTTCATGTGAACTTAGAAACGCAGCGGTGTCGCCGCCTTCGGGAGGCTGCACGTTGTAGTGCAAATTGCCGTCGCCCAAGTGACCGAAGTTGACGATGGCGATGCCCGGAAAAGCTTGCACCAAGGCTGAATCGGTTTTCGCCACAAAAGCCGGTATGAGCGACACCGGCACCGACACATCGTGCTTGATGTTGATGCCGTGCTGAGCCTGCGCCAAGGGAATCGACTCGCGCAAATGCCACATGGCGTTCGACTGTTCCATGCTTTCGGCCACCGCCGCATCTGAAATCAACTCAACTTTCAGCGCCTGTTCCAGCAAGCCCTCAAATAAGCTTCGCGCATGCAGTTCGCTTTCGGTGTCGGACTGCTCCAGCAGCACCAGCCAGGGCGAGGGAGGCAGGGGTTGTTTGAGCTGCGGAAACTCCGCTCGCACCAAGTTCACGGCCACCTCGCTCATCACCTCAAAGCCTGTCAAGCCCGCACCCAAGCGTGTTTGAGCAAGTTGCAACAGAGTCACTGCGGCTTCCAGCGTGGGCACCGCAGCCAAAGCCGTCATGGAGGCGGCTGGCTGAGGGAACAGCTTCAAGGTGGCGGCGGTGATGACACCCAAGGTGCCCTCGCTGCCGACGTAGAGGTCGCGCAGCGCATAACCGGTGTTGTCCTTGCGCAGCCCGCTGAGGCCGTCCCAGACCTTGCCTTGCGCGGTCACCACTTCCAGCCCCAGGCACAGCTCCCGCGTGTTGCCATAACGCAGCACCTGCG
>JANPNT010000109.1:0-3180 GCA_031427655.1 Burkholderiales bacterium | reverse complement strand
CCGCACGCCATCGTGGCCAGCAACACCTCGGGCCTGAGCATCACCAAGCTCAGCGAAGTGCTGCCTGAATCGATCAAGCCGCGCTTCTGCGGCATTCACTTTTTCAATCCACCGCGCTACATGTATTTGGTGGAGCTGATCAACACGCCCACCACCCGGCCCGAGATCCTCGACCAGCTTGAGGCCTTCGTGACCACCGGTTTGGGCAAGGGCGTGGTTCGCGCCAAAGACACGCCCAACTTCATCGCCAACCGGGTGGGCATTGCGGGCATGTTGGCCACGATGATCGAGGCCGACAAGTACGGTTTGAGCTATGACGTGGTCGATGACCTGACCGGCAAAAAGCTAGGCCGCGCCAGCTCAGGCACCTTCCGCACGGCCGATGTGGTGGGCTTGGACACCATGTTCCACGTCATCAAAACCCTGCAAGACAATTTGGCCAGCGACCCGTTTTTTGGCAGCTACGGCACACCACCCGTGCTGGCCGCGCTGATGGCGCAAGGTGCGCTGGGTCAAAAAACCGGCGCTGGTTTTTTCAAAAAGGTGGGCAAGGACATTCTTCGCCTCGACCCGACAAAAGCCGAGTACGTTGCCGGCGGCGGCAAGGCCGACGACATCGTTGCACGCATGCTGAAAAAGCCCGCCCCCGAGCGCTTGAAGTTGCTGCGCGAATCCAGCAACCCGCAGGCGCAATTCTTGTGGGCCATCTTGCGCGACAGCTTCCATTACGCCGCCGTTCATTTGCATGACGTGGCCGACAGCGCCCGCGAAATTGACTTCGCCATGCGCTGGGGTTTTGGTGCCAACCAAGGTCCGTTCGAGTTGTGGCAACAAGCCGGTTGGAAGCAAGTGGCCGAGTGGGTCAAGGCCGACATCGATGCGGGCAAAGCGCTGTGCAATGCGCCGCTGCCTGCGTGGGTATTCGACGGCCCAGTTGCCGAAAACGCCGGTGTGCACACCCCCCACGGTTCATGGAGCGCGGCACAAGGCAAGTACATCGCGCGCAGCACGCTGCCGGTTTATCAACGTCAGCATTTCGCTGAAGCCATGCTCGGTTCAGGCGCAGCCGACCCGAAAACCGCAGGCACCACGGTGTTTGAAAACGAGGAGGTTCGCGCTTGGACCCTGCTCAATCAGGACGGCAGCGCAGACGACGTCCTCATCCTCAGCCTGAAGAGCAAGCTCCACCTCATTGGCGCGCCGATGATTGACGGCCTGCTGAAAGGCATCGACCTTGCTGAAGCGCAATACAAAGGCTTGGTGATTTGGTCACCCGACGAGCCCTTTTCGGCCGGTGCCAACTTGGAAGCCATGCTGCCGCAGTTCATGAAGGGCGGCGCTGCGGCCATCGCGCCTGAGATCAAAAAACTGCAAGACGCCTTGCTGCGCTTGCGTTACGCCGCCGTGCCCACCGTGGCAGCCGTGCGCGGCATGGCACTGGGCGGAGGCTGCGAAATTGCGATTGCGGCGTCCAAGCGCGTGGTCGGCATGGAAAGCTACATCGGCTTGGTGGAAGTGGGCGTGGGTTTGCTGCCCGGCGGTGGTGGTCTGACCTACATCGCGCGCCGCGCGGCCGAGATGGCGGGTGCCGCAAATTCGGGCTCCGACATCTTCAAGTTCGTCTCCGACGGCTTCACCAACGCGGCCATGGCCAAGGTGGGCACCAGCGCGATTGAGTCGCGCAAATTGGGCTACTTGTTGTGGAGCGATGTGATCGTGCCGAACAAAGACGAGCTGCTGTTTGTGGCCATCACCCAAGCCAAAGCCATGTTCGACAGCGGCTACCGCGCCCCGGCGCGCGCCCTGTTCCCAGTGGCCGGTCGCAACGCCATTGCCACCATCAAAGCGCAGCTCGCCAACATGCGCGACGGCGGCTTCATCAGCGCGCACGACTTTCATATTTCGGCGCTGATTGCCGACGTGGTGTGCGGCGGCGATGTCGACGCCGGATCGATGGTGAACGAGGAATATTTGATGTCGCTGGAGCGCAAACATTTCTGTTCACTGCTGGACCACCCGAAGACGCAAGAGCGAATCATGGGCATGCTGCAAACGGGCAAGCCGGTGAGGAATTGAATTGAACTTCGGAGTCAAAAAAACAAGGACAACATCATGAGCAAACAAATTCAAGACGCCTACATCGTTGCCGCCACCCGCACGCCGATTGGCAAATCGGGCCGTGGCTGTTTCAAGAACACGCGCACTGACGACCTGTTGGTGCTGGCCATTCAAAGCGCGCTGCGCCAAGTGCCCACACTGGACCCGAAGGCGATTCAAGACGCCGTCATTGGCTGCTCCTTCCCTGAAGGCGAGCAGGGCATGAACATGGCGCGTGTGGCAGTGGCTTTGGCCGGTTTGCCCAACTCGGTGGGTGGCATCACCGTGAACCGGTTTTGCGCATCAGGTTTGTCGGCGATTCAAATGGCCGCTGACCGCATTCGCGTGGGCGAAGCCGACGTGATGATTGCCGGTGGGGCCGAGTCGATGAGCTTGGTGCCCATGGGCGGCAACAAACCTTCGTTCAACCCGCGCGTGTTTGAGCGCGACGAGAATATCGGCATCGCCTACGGCATGGGCATCACGGCCGAGAACGTGGCCAAGCAGTGGAAGGTGTCGCGCGAGGCGCAGGACGAGTTTGCGTTGCAGTCGCATTTGCGCGCACTCAAAGCGCAGCAAGCCGGTGAGTTCACCGACGAGATGACGCCGATTGAGGTGATCGACCGTTTCCCGAATTTGGCCACCGGTGAGCAGCAAACCAAAACCCGCACCGTGAGCCTGGACGAAGGCCCACGCACCGACACGTCACTTGAAGGCCTGGCCAAGTTGCGGCCCGTGTTTTCGGCCAAAGGCAGCGTGACCGCCGGCAACAGTTCGCAAACCAGCGACGGCGCAGGCTGCTTGATTTTGGCCAGCGAAAAAGCCATCAAAGAACACGGACTGACACCACTGGCGCGCTTCGTCAGTTTTGCCAGCCGCGGCGTGCCGCCCGAGATCATGGGCATCGGCCCGATTGAAGCCATTCCTGCGGCCTTGGGCTATGCCGACTTCACCGTGCCCTGCACCACGCTGTTCTTGTCGTGGCTGGCAATGAAATTGGTGAACGGGTCGCCCTCCAGCTGCTTGATGCCGAGCGAAATGCGCTCGCGCTCGACGTCGATCGCCAGCACCACCGCCTCGAGT
>JANPNT010000108.1:0-2763 GCA_031427655.1 Burkholderiales bacterium | reverse complement strand
GGTCGGCCGACTCGGTGCGCTCCTCGTTCGTGCGCGATGAGTGTTCGCGCGCCCTCAAGCACGACAAGCTGCTGCCGCTGCGCATCGAAGACGTCGAGCTGCCGCTGGGCTTTGGCCAGTTGCACACGCTGGACCTGCTCGACTGGGACGGCGACACCGATGACGCGACGTTCCAGAGCTTGCTGCTCGAAGTGCGTCGGCGCCAGCAGCGGGCGCCAATCATCTCGCCCGCGCCATCGCGGCGCGGTCGCTGGCGGCCACGCCGCTCGGCCGTGACGGTGGGCGTCGCCGTGGCGCTGGCCGTGGGCGCCACCACCGCCTGGTACGTGCGCGACCAGCAGGCGCGTGCAGCCGCCGCGCAAGCCGAATCGCAACGCAGAGCCGACGCCGACAAGCTGGAGGCCGACCGCCACTTTCGCGCCGGGCTGGACCACCAATACGCCAGCGTGCCGCAACTCGAAAAAGCGTTCAACGAATACTTGAGCGCCATCGAACTCCGACCCACGCATGCACGGGCCCACTACTATCTCGGCCACGTCTACGCGCAGACCGGCAAACTTGCCGACGCGCTCGCTGCGTTCACGCTTGCGCTGGCCGCTGCCGAGGCGCCGCTCGACCGCAGCCAGCGCGCCGAAGCCGGCAAACAAGTGCTGGCGCTGGCCGTGGTCGAGGGTGAGGACAGGCCGATCACACGCCTCGCCACGAAGCCCGCGCTGGTGAAGCCGGGAGCGGCAAGCGGCGCTGGCACGGACACAGTCATTTCCGCACCAGGCAGTGCCACAGTGCGCCCGGTCGTGCCGGAGGCAGCAGCCAGGCGGCCACCGCGCACCGACGCGCCCGAGGCCAGCGTGGCACAGCTCACAAAAAGCGTCGAATGCATGTTCGGCGAGAACAAGGAGAGCCGCATCAGCGCCACGACCGGCCTGGTGCTGGATCCGCAGGCCTTGTCGGATGCGGTTCCGCTGGCTGTCAACAGGGCGCTGCGGGCGTTGCCGGGTGGCCCCGCCAGACTGGGCGTGAGCGCTTCTTCGGGCGTGGTCAATACGCTGGTGCTGCTGCAAAGTGCCTTGCCCGGAACCTTGCAGGTCAACCGCCCGGCGATTGAGCAGTTGCTTGACGCGGCCGAGCCGCTCGGCGACTACACCGGCAAGCAGGCCGCCAAGGTGCGCGCCTTGCTCAAAGAAGCGGCCACGCGCCACCCGCTCGCCTACATCCAGATCGCCAACGAAGCACAGCGGCCGATCGCCGAGGCGCTGGCCACAAAATTGCGAATTTTCGGCTACGAGGCGCCCGGCATTGAGCTCGTCGGTGAGCGCGCGCCCGAGATAACGCAACTGCGGGTGCACGGCAAGAGCGACCGCAGTTATGCGCGCTGGGTCAGCAAGGCCGTGGCCGAGGCCGTCAAGGCCCAGCCTGCCACCAGCGGCCTGCGCAATGCCAAACCCGGCACCGATACCTACGAAATCTGGTTCGGCCGCCAACTGTGCGCACCGGGCCGCTTGCCGATTGCGGGGTGCAAGGGTACGTAGGCCTGCCGGCAACTGTCAAAAATACAGCGACTGCAGATCCGCATGCCGCGGCGAGCACGGTGCTTCTGAATGAGTATGCAACGCGAGCTCCATATGAGCAACATACCTTGACGTGCGGGCACGCCAGCGTGTTGCGCCTATTGGGAGCTGTCAGCGCAATTCCCGGAACAACGCGTCCCGAGCGGCCATGATTTCCCGCTCCAAGTGACGCTTTGGGCCTTGTCGCGAACGGCACTGCGACAAACCTGAAAATCCGCTACGCTTGGCACTTTGGCTCTACCCTCACACTCAACTCTCCCCACTAACCGCCATGGACATGAAAACCGAAAGTTTCAATAAAACCTCCCCCCTCGCGCTGCTCAAAGATCCAACCCTGCTCAAGACCGACGCCCTGATCAACGGCCAGTGGGTTGCGGGTGCCAGTCGCTTTGATATTTTTGATCCATCAAATGGGCACAAACTGGCGGATGTCGCCAATCTCGGCCCCGCCGACGCAGAAACCGCCATCGCCGCTGCCAACGCCGCCTGGCCGGCCTGGCGCAGCAAAACTGCCAAGGAGCGCAGCATCATCCTGCGCAAATGGTTTGACTTGCTGATGGCAAATCGGGAAGACCTGGGGCGCATCATGACGGCCGAACAGGGCAAGCCGTTTCCTGAGGCCAAGGGCGAAGTAGCCTACGGCGCCAGTTTTGTGGAATGGTTTGCCGAAGAAGCCAAGCGCGTCAATGGCGAAACATTGCCCCAGTTTGACAACAACCGCCGCCTGCTGGTGATCAAGCAGCCGATTGGCGTCTGCGCGGCGATCACGCCCTGGAACTTCCCGCTGGCCATGATCACGCGCAAGGTCGCACCCGCGCTGGCGGCCGGCTGCACGGTCATCATCAAACCGGCCGAGTTGACGCCGCTGACGGCACTGGCAGCGGCCGAGCTGGCCATCCGTGCTGGCATTCCGGCCGGTTTTCGGGTTCCACGCCCCGGTGTACTCATGCTCGAACAGGCGCTCGAACTCGGCGATGCAGTGATCCTCGGTCTTCTGCGCGTTGCCGCGGAAAGGCGAGCGAAAGGTGTAGGGGTACGGGATGAACTCGGCGCGGTCCGCAAATTCTCCAAACGCCTCGCGATAGCGGTACGACGATGTGATCGCGGATGCGCCAAGCGTGCGGCCGTGGTAGCCGCCCTGGAACGCGAGCATGCGCTGCCGGCCGGTATGCTTGCGCACGAGCTTGAGCGCATC
>JANPNT010000107.1:0-11145 GCA_031427655.1 Burkholderiales bacterium | reverse complement strand
GTGGTGCCGCGAAGCGGTGGCGCGGGTGTGGCTGGTTTGGGCGCGCCGAGATGGTTGGTGTTGGCCACGCGTCAAATTGCGGCGCGGCCCGGTTTTGCGGTGTTGCAGGTGTCGGCCTTGAGCGTGGGCTTGCTGGCCTTGGTGCTGTTGGTGTTGCTGCGCACCGACCTCATCAGCAGCTGGCGCCAAGCCACGCCGCCGGACGCGCCCAACCGTTTCGTCATCAATGTGCAGCCTGAGCAAGGTGACGCATTCAAAGCGCGCCTGGAGCAAGGCGGCGTGAAAAATTTCGATTGGTATCCGATGATTCGCGGCCGCTTGGTGGCCATCAACGGCACGCCCATCACGCCTGAGAACATGAGCGATGACCGCGCCAAGCGCTTGGTCGAGCGCGAGTTCAACCTCAGCCACGCAGCGCAATTGCCGTCGCACAACATCGTCAGCGCGGGCGTGTGGACGCCGGATGAAGCGGGCGGCTTGAGCGTGGAAGAAGGCCTGGCGCAAACCATGAACCTCAAGCTCGGCGACAGCTTGAAGTTTGACCTCGCGGGTCAAAGCGCTGAAGGTCGCATCACCAGTTTGCGCAAGGTCGATTGGGGCTCGATGCGGGTGAATTTTTTCGTCATGTTCCCCACATCGCAAATGAAAGACGCACCGCTGACCTACATCGCCGCGTTCAAGGCACCGGTCTCACCAACCGCGCCAGCAGCACCTGCATCCGGCGTCAGCAGCAGTTTTGACAATGCGCTGAGCCGCGAATTTCCGAACATCACCAACATCGACATTTCGGCCTCCATCGGCCAAATTCAAACCGTGTTGAACCAAGTGGTTCGCGCAGTGGAGTTTTTGTTTGGCTTCACTCTGGCGGCCGGTTTGGTGGTGCTGTTTGCCGCCATCACCGCCACGCGCGAGGCGCGCTCGCGTGAGTTTGCGGTGATGCGCGCCCTGGGTGCCAGCGGCAAGTTGTTGGCGCAAGTGCAACGTGCTGAGTTGTTGGGCGTGGGCGCGCTGGCGGGCGTGCTGGCATCGGTGGCCGCCATGGCCATCGGCTGGGCCTTGGCCCGCTACGTGTTTGAGTTCAACTGGAACCCTGCGCTGTGGGTGCCGCTGGCGGGCGGGCTGGCGGGCGCGCTGTTGGCGCTGGCCGCGGGTTGGTGGGGCCTTCGCGAAGTGCTGCGCAGGCCGGTGATGCAAACCCTGCGTCAGGCCGCTGAAGTTTGAGTGTTCAAGCCCGCGCCGGGCAGCACATCGAACTTAGACACCGCCACCGACTGCGCCAAACGCGAAGCTTGGTCTTTCAAACCCACGGCAGCCGCAGCCGATTGCTCGACCAGCGCGGCGTTTTGTTGCGTCATCTCGTCAAGCTGATTCACGGCACTGTGCACTTGCGTGATGCCCACGCTTTGATCGACTGCTGACGAGGTGATCGCAGCGATCATTTCGGATACGCGCTGCACGGAGATGACGATTTCTTGCATGGTGCTGCCTGCGTGGCTTCGGCGGCTGTGGCGTTGCCTTCTTTCGCAAGCGAAGGTGACACTAATGCAACCGTTGCAACCAGCGCCGTGTCAACTAAAAATTAGTGGCGATACAAAGTCTTTTTTATGCTGAATTTTCTTTAAATAAGGTCATGAGGGAAGTTAAAAAGATTCCCATTCGTCGGTTCCGGTTCCGGTTTTGGCTACCGGCAATGTGCTTTCGCGCTTGGTGACCTAGACAACTGCATTGCTTGCTTGGGCACTGCTTTGTGTGGTGGTGCTTACGTTGGCACCGCTTGCGTTGACGCTGAAGCCAAGCCGCCTCACATGCGTGGCGCGGTTCGGGCTTCTGCGTTCGGCAGGTTTGTCAGCGGTTTTCAAGGCAGGTGCGCGAATTTCAGTTTGAGCTTGTAAATCGGCTGCATGCACGCTCAACTTAAACACCGCCACCGCCACCGCCACCGCCACCGCCACCATGGCTTTTCCCAAATGGTGTGCCCGCGCCTCCAATGTCGTTGCTGGATGGGCCAGTGCCACGGCGTTGAAACTGAACACTGCGTCGACGCCGGCCGTGAACTCGTCGAAGCAAGTCGTGGCTGGTCATCTGAATTCGGTGGCGTTCGTCAGACTTTTTTCGGACCAGGCCAACGAGGCCGCGACTTTTTCATTCCGCGCCCCAAGAAGCCAGCAACGCAGGCGACGTGCCGCTTGCAGCCAAGGCGGAATCCAGCTCAGTGGTGGCGGTTTCCACTTCTGCTCTAGTGGTCAGTCGTTTGGCCGCCAATGCTTCGTTGTTGTTAGGTGCCTTTGCTGGCAGGCCACGATGCTGTTGTGTTCAACGCACCATGTTTTGCAGTGAGACGGTGGGCTTGACTCCCGATGCTTCGAGGCGCGCAAACTGAACTTCGGTCACGGCGGCGCGCAGGTAAAGCGCGGTGGACAACGCCGATGCCAACAGCAACAGCAACAGCAACAAGCTGACCATGGCGCAGAGTTTTCTCGACAGGGTTATGCGATTGAAAGATGCCACGGCTGAAATCAAAGTAGCCGCTTGTTGAAAATCCCGTACGCGCACGATCCGCTTAGAACGATTCCCAGTCGTCTGTTCCTGTTTTGGCGACCGGCGCGTTTTGCGCTGCGTTGCTGTGTGCCTTGAAGTTGGGACGCGTGACGTTCATCGCGCGTCCGGGCCCTCGGCGCTCGAGCGCGGGGGCGATTACGCCGCGGCTCGAGGTCGGCATAGAGGCGTTTGTCTGCTGCACTCTTGAATCGGCCGGGCTGTGTGCAGTGTGGCTGCGAGCGCCGTGAGGTGCTGCTGCGTTCAACTTGAACACCGCCACCGCCTGCACCATTTGCTGCGCCTGCGTTTTCAGGCTCTCAGCGGCAGCCGCGCTTTCTTCCACCAAGGCGGCGTTTTGCTGGGTGGCACGGTCCATCTGACTGATGGCCTCGCCCACTTGTGCCACACCGGCGCTTTGCTCGGTGCTGGCGGCACTGATCTCGCCCATGATGTCGGTCACGCGTTTGATTGCGGTGACGATTTCTGTCATCGTCACACCGGCTTGGTCGACCAAGGCCGTGCCTTCTTCAACCCGCGCCACGCTGGTGCCGATCAGGCCTTTGATTTCTTTGGCCGCTTCGGCACTGCGCTGCGCCAGGCTGCGCACTTCGCTGGCCACCACCGCAAAGCCACGGCCTTGCTCACCGGCGCGCGCCGCTTCCACCGCAGCGTTCAACGCCAGGATATTGGTTTGAAACGCAATGCCGTCGATCACGCTGATGATGTCGGCGATCTTTTTAGACGAGTCGTTGATGCCCTTCATCGTGGTCACCACTTGGTTCACCACCTCGCCGCCCTTGAGGGCCACGGTGGACGCACCCATCGCTAATTGATTGGCTTGGCGTGCGTTGTCGGCGTTTTGGCGAACGGTGCTGCCGAGTTGCTCCATGGCGGCTGCGGTTTCTTCCAGCGCACTGGCTTGTTGCTCGGTGCGCTGGCTCAAATCCAAATTGCCGCTGGCAATTTCTGCGCTGGCGGTGGCCACGCCGTCGGAGTTTTCACGCACGTTCGTGACCACGCCGATCAGACTGTCGTTCATTTGCTGCAGTGCCCGAAGCAGCTGGCCCGATTCGTCACCATGACGGGTGACGATGCGCGATGTCAAGTCGCCTTGCGCTACTTGTTCTGCCAGGTCCAGGGCTTCTTTCAGCGGTTTGGTGATCGACCGCGTCAGCCACCAAGACAGAAACACGCCCGCAATGAATGCGGCGCCAATCAGCAACAGGATCTGCAACTGCGCGAAGTGCGTCAGATCTTGCGAAGCTCCCGCGTCGGCCTTGACGCCCTGCGTCAAATAATCTTTGAACGCCGCTGAGTGGGCCAACAGCTCCATCAGCAGCGGGTCGCATTCTTGGCGTATGGCCACCACGGCTTCTTGTGTCCGTTGAGTTGTTGCCAGCGCCACCACGCGGTTGGCGACTTGCAAATATTTCGCCTCCGTAGCCACCACTTTGTCGAAGAACTGCTGTTCTGCGGCCGAGATGCCGCCTTGATTTTTCAGGGCCGTGCCGAGGTTTTTGGTGGCAGCTTCAATCTCTACCTGACCCGCCTTAACCAAGGCGATGTCTTTACTTTGTGAGTTTGAATCAGCGAGCAATGCGAGATTGCGAGCCGCGATAGCGCGCTTGTTCACCCCACTTTGGAAGTCATTCAAGAACTTCAATTTGGGATCACTGACTTCGGTAATGTGAGTCACCTTTTCTGAAATTTTTGACAAGTCGCGCAGCGAAGTGCCGCCCACCAGGATCAGCAGCATCAAAGCTGCACCAAAACCCAATCCAAGCCGGGTTCCAATTTTCATATTTTTGAAGTTCATGTTTGCGTCCTAACTGGCTTGAGTTGAGTCGGCTCGACTTGGTTATTGCTTCAGTCAATGCTGTTGATCAGGCCCATCTCTTCGCTGCTCATGAGCGCTTCAATGTCCATCAAGATCAACATGCGCTGCTCGTCGCCGCTCTTCACACAGCCAATGCCGGTGATGAAGCTGGAGTCCACTGACGAGTTCAAATCGGGCGCGGCTTTGATGGCGTCTTGGGTGAGTTGCAGCACGTCAGACACTGAGTCCACCACCGTGCCCACCACGCGGCCTTTGACGTTGAGCACGATCACCACCGTCAGATCGGTGTACTCCGCACAGGTGCAGTTCAGCTTGATGCGCAGGTCAACAATCGGCACGATCACGCCACGCAAATTGACCACGCCTTTGATGAAAGCAGGCGCGTTGGCAATGCGCGTGGGCTGCTCGTAAGAGCGAATTTCTTGCACCTTCAAGATGTCGATGCCGTACTCTTCTTCGCCCAAGCGGAAGGTCAAAAATTCGCCGTGAACCGGCGTGCTGCCGCGAGTGGATTTGCCGGCCGATTTCGCGGCGCCGTTGGTCGCGAAGTGGGCGGTGCCTTGTGCCGTGGCTTGCTGAGCAATTTGCTTGGCGTCGTTGGTGTTCATGGTCGGGGTCTTCCTGTGCAGGGGTTTTTTGAATGGGGTGAGGCTGTTGAGTGCAGGAGGCCGAATGTCTTGCTCAGTGGCGCGAGTGGCGAACCAAGCTGCTGACGTCCAGGATGAGGGCCACGCGGCCGTCACCCATGATGGTGGCGCCCGACACATCGGGCACGCGTCGGTAGTTGGCTTCCAGGTTCTTCACCACCACTTGCTGTTGGCCCAGAAGCTTGTCCACCAGCAGGGCAATTTGGCCGCCGTCGGCTTCCACCACCACCATAATTCGGGGGACCCTCGGCGTGGCAGACGGCGGCACGTGGAAGACTTCCTCCAGGTCGATCACCGGCATGAATTCCGACCTGACTTCCACCACGCGACCGGTGCCGCCCACGGTTTTAATCAGTCCCGGTTGCACTTGGAATGACTCCACCACCGAGGCCAGCGGCAGGATGTAGCACTCGTCGCCCACCGCCACGCTCATGCCGTCCATGATGGCCAGCGTCAGCGGCAAGCGCACCTTCACGCTCATGCCGTAGCCCTCAGCCGAATCAATCTCCACCGTGCCGCCCAGGGCGGTGGTGTTCTTCTTCACCACGTCCATGCCTACGCCGCGGCCCGACACGTCGGTGACGACATCGGCGGTTGAAAAGCCGGGTGCAAATATCAGGCTCCACACATCGGCGTCGCTCATTGAGTCGGGCGCATCAATGCCGCGCTCACGCGCTTTGGAGATCAATTTGCTGCGCGACAAGCCTTTGCCGTCGTCGCGCACTTCAATGACGATGGTGCCGCCTTGGTGCGACGCGCTCAGCGTCAAGGTGCCGGTCTCGGATTTGCCTTTGGCCAGGCGTTCCGCAGGCGTTTCGATGCCGTGGTCGCAACTGTTGCGCACCAAGTGCGTCAGCGGGTCGGTGATTTTTTCGACCAGTCCCTTGTCGAGTTCGGTGGCGTCGCCCACCGTCACGAAGTTCACTTGCTTGCCCAGCTTGGCGGCCAGATCGCGCAGCATGCGCGGGAAGCGGCTGAACACCATCGACATCGGAATCATGCGGATCGACATGACCGACTCTTGCAAGTCGCGCGTGTTGCGTTCCAGGTCGGCCATGCCCGCGGCAAGCTGCTGGTACAGGGCCGGGTCGAGCTTCTGGCTGTTCTGCGCCAGCATGGCCTGCGTGATCACCAGTTCACCTACCAAATTGATGAGCTGATCAACTTTTTCGATGGACACGCGCAGCGTCGCCGACTCGATGGGCACTGCGGCTTTGGCGAGCGAGGATGCGGCGGCCACGGTGCTTTGTTTCTCGACGGCAGGTGGGGCTTCGGCAGGCGCGGCTTTGACCGGGGCACCGGGTGAGTCGTCAAAAAAGCCGTAGCTTGGTTCGGGCTCACTCGCCGCTGGCGCGCCTTCGTGAAAGCCGAAGCCGTCGGTCATCTCCAGCAACTTGACTTGCTCGCGCGCCACATGAAAGGTGAACAAGTCCATCAGCTCGGTGTCGGTGCTGGTGGTCACCACTTTAAAGCGGCGGATGCCGTCGCTGGCTTGGCCTGCGTCCAGCGGCTCAATGCTGCCGAGGTCAACAATCTCACCGAACAGATCAACCAAGTTGTCAGCGTCTCTGATGTCGGTGAGCGGGCCCACGCGCATCTCCAACATGCGCAGTGGAGGCTTGCTGGATTCAAGTTTGAGACTGGCCAATATGGGCGCTTGGATGATCACCGTCGGCGCGGCTTTGGGCGCCGTTGCAGGTTCAAGCAGGGGCGCTGCACCGCCGTTTTGCATGGCGCGAATCGATGCCAGCAAATTGGCGGTGTGCACCGGCTCTCCGCCCGCGCCTTGGTGGCGGGCCAACTGGGCACGCAAGGCGTCGCCAGCTTGCAGCAGCACATCCACCATGGCCACGGTGGCGTCGAGTTCATGACGGCGCAGCTTGTCCAGCAGCGTCTCCATTTGATGGGTGAGTTCGGCCACGTCGCTGAAGCCGAAGGTGGCCGCGCCGCCTTTCACGGAATGCGCACAGCGAAAAATGGAGTTCAGGTCTTCGTCGCTGGCCAAGGTGATGTCAATGTGCAGGAGCTCCTGCTCCATGCGGTCGAGGTTCTCGGCGGCTTCCTCAAAAAAGACTTGGTAGAACTGGCTCAGGTCGATGCCTGCCGCGGCGCTGGCGGCCGAGTTGGCCAAATTCGTGTCTGGGTTCATGTTGCTCAAGTTGCTCATGTTGCTTACGCGGGCTCCGAATGCTTTGGATTGACAGACAGCTCAACGCGTGACTTTCTTAATCACTTCCAGGAGCTTGGCGGGGTCAAACGGTTTGACCATCCAGCCGGTGGCACCGGCGCTGCGGCCCGACTGCTTCATCTCGTCGCTCGACTCGGTGGTCAAAATCAGAATGGGCGTGGTCTTGAAGTTGGGGTTCTCACGCAACTTGCGCGTCAGGCTGATGCCGTCCATGCGCGGCATGTTTTGGTCGGTCAGCACCAGGTCAAAGTCGCGCGCCACCGACTTCTCCAACGCGTCTTGTCCGTCCACCGCTTCGACCACGGTGTAGCCCGCGCTCTTGAGAGTGAAGCTGACCATTTGGCGCATGGAAGCGGAATCGTCTACAGCAAGGATGGAGTGCATGGAGGTGTCCAAAAAGTATCTGAAAAGTGTCTGGAGGGAAGGTCGAGACAAAGATGGATGCGGTCTAAAACAGTTCGACCGAGCCCGCTTCCATCTCACACTGCGTGACGGGGTTGGGGCGCAGCGGCGCGGCGGTGATGAGGGCTTCGTCGCCGTCTTCTGCACCAAAAGCGCGCACGGCCAGCCGGTCGGCGCAGCTGCGCAGGCGCGTGTGGGTGTGGTGGATCAGCTGCGACGCCATGTCTTGAAACTGCAGTGCTGTCATGGCACCGCCCAAGTGGTCGATCGCGCCGTACAGGCGGTCGCAACGCACCGCTTCGGGCTGTTCGGCATTCAGCAGGTCGTTCATGCTGCTGGACGCGCCTGAAAAGCGCTCGATCAAGGTGCCGCAGGCGTGGGTCAACAAGCTTTGCAGTCGGTCGAGGTCGTGGGTGGCCGTGAGCAGATCGTCTTGCAGGGCTGCGGCCGTCCACAGCGGCAGTTGACTGACTTCGATTGACGTGTGATCGGGGGCGGTTGTCATCAGTGACTTCAAACAGCTTGAAACATGGCTTGTGCCGAGCCCACCGGGCAACAGCGCAAACCAAGACAAACGGGGCGAATAATCAAAACCATGGAACGTCTTCGGCATCTGGCCCCGCACGCTTGAGCCGGAACTCGGGCGCAAGAGGCTTTTATTTCCTTTCGGTGCTGCCGAGTCGTGTGCGGGGTTCGTGCTTCGGTCTACGGCACTGCGGCGCGCGGGGCGGCGGGGCATACTTCGCGCATGCTTTTTCAGCACTCCACGCCTGCATGCTTTCTGAGTCCCAGCGGATGAACCGCAGCGCATGAACCCGATTGCGCTGTTGCACCTTGAAGATGCCGAGCTCGATCACGAATTGATGCTGGCCCAATTGCGCCGTGGTGGCCTCCAGGTCGCGGCTCGGCGTGTTGACACCGAGGCCGATTACTTGCGCGCCATCGAGCAGCCCTGGGATGTGATCGTGTCTGACTACAACCTGCCTGGCTTTTCGGGCTTGGTGGCGCTCGATTTGCTGATGGCCAGCGGGCGCGACATTCCCTTCGTGCTGGTGTCCGGCGAAATTGGTGAAGACACGGCGGTAGAGGCCATGCGTAACGGTGCCAGCGACTACCTGCTGAAAAACAACCTCACCCGTTTGGTGCCCGCGCTGCAGCAAGTGGTGGAGGCGCAGCGCACGCGCCGCGCCCGGGTGCAGGCCGACCTGGAGCTGGGCGCGTCGAAACAGCGCCTGCGCGAATTGGCGCAGCATTTGCAAACCAGTATTGAGATGGAGCGCGCGGCCATCGCGCGAGAAATTCACGACGACGTGGGCGGCTCGCTCACGGCGCTCAAATTTGACATCGCGTGGTTAGAGCGTCACAGCACCGCACCTGAACTGCTGGCGCGTTTGAGTTCGGCTTCCGAAACGCTGACGCTTGCCATAGAGGCCAGCCAACGCATCATGCACAACCTGCGCCCCGCCATCTTGGAACAAGGCTTGTTGGCGGCTTTGCAGTGGATGGTGGGGCGCTTCGAGCGACGCACCGGCGTGAGTTGTCAACTCCGCGGCCCGCAGCAGTTGAGCAGCCTGCCCGCCGGCGTGCCCTTGGTGGCCTACCGCACTGCGCAAGAAGCCCTGACCAACATCACCAAGCATGCGCAGGCCACCAAAGTAGAGCTGGATTTGTCGATGGCCGGCGGCGTGTTGTCGTTGGAGATCAGCGACAACGGGCGCGGCCTGAGTGCCACCGACCTGGCCAAAGCTCGCTCTTTCGGCATACGCGGCTTGCACGAGCGCGCCAGCACCGTGGGCGGCTGGGTCGACTTGAGCAGCAGCCCCACCGGCACCATCTTGATTCTGTCCATCCCCTTGCCTGAAGGAGACTTTTTGGAAACCACACCTGGAGCTTATTTGGGCGGCCACGCGGCGCATTCAAACTTTGATTCATTGGACGGCGGGATTTCGCGCGGACCTGAGCGCAATTTGGGTCGAACGGCTGAACGTGATGCCGACCGTGATGCCGACCCCACGGGCTGGGGTTCGCTGTGATCAAAGTCATGCTCTGCGACGACCACGCCCTGATCCGGCGCGGGATCCGCGACACCTTGTCGGACGCGGTCGACATCGAAGTGGTGGGCGAAGCCGGTGACTATGGTGAGCTGCGCACCCTCATGCGCAGCCACACCGCCGACGTGCTGGTGCTCGACATCAACCTGCCGGGGCGCAGCGGCTTGGACGTCCTGAGCGTGTTGAAAGACGAAGGCACCGCCATGCGCGTGCTGGTGGTCTCGATGTACCCCGAAGACCAGTACGCGATTCGTGCCTTGCGCGCCGGTGCATTTGGCTATGTGAACAAAGGCGGCGACCCGGCCTTGATCGTGGCGGCGGTGCGCACGGTGGCGCAGGGCCGCAAGTACGTGACACCCGAAATTGCGCAAATGCTGGTGGAAAGCTTGACCACACCCACCAACGGCCTGGGCCACGAAAAACTCAGTGACCGCGAGCTGCAAACCTTGGTCATGATTGCCTCCGGCAAGCGTTTGTCCGACATTGCCGAAGAACTGACCTTGAGCCCGAAAACCGTGAGCGTGTACCGCGCTCGCGTGCTGGAAAAATTGGGCCTTACCAACAACTCTGAGATGACGGTCTACGCCATTCGCAACGGCCTCGTCGGCGAATAAGAGATCATGAAAAGACAAATGGAACGCAAGCTTTGAACTGGCCATACGAATTGCAAGTGGGTTGGCGCTACACGCGCGCGGGCCGGGCGGGTCGGCGCAACGGCTTTATCTCTTTCATCTCTGGCGTGTCGATGTTCGGCATCGCGCTGGGCGTGGCCGCGCTCATCATCGTGCTGTCGGTGATGAACGGCTTCCAAAAAGAAGTGCGCGACCGCATGCTGTCGGTCATTGCGCACATCGAGATTTTTGAGGGCCAAGGCAATGCACTCACCGATTGGCGCGCCACCGTGGACAAAGCACGCGCTGTCCCCGGCGTTGGCGTGCAGATCGCAGGTGCCGCACCTTTCGTGGCAGCGCAAGCCTTGATTGCGCGTGGCGACGACATGCGCGGTGCCATCGTGCGCGGCATCTCACCGGCCGACGAAGCCACCGTTACCGACCTGGCCGCGCAGCTCAGAGACAGCACGCTGAGCAAGCTCACCCCCGGCGCGTGGGGCGTGGTGCTGGGCGCGGAACTGGCCCGAACCTTGGGCGTGAAAGAGGGCGACAAAGTCACGCTCGTTGCGCCCGGCGGGCAAGTGACTCCAGCCGGTGTGGTGCCGCGCTTGAAGCAGCTCACGGTGGTGGGCACCTTCAATGCGGGCCACTACGAATACGACAGCGGCTTGGCGCTGATACATGTAGACGACGCCGCCAAACTGTTCCGCGTTGAAGGCCCTACCGGCGTTCAACTCAAGCTGCGCGACGTGCAGCAGGCACGGGAAGTGGGCAACCAATTGAGCGTGGCTTTGGGCCCGCAACTCCGCGTGAGCGACTGGACCCGCACCAACCGCAATTGGTTTGACGCGGTGCAAATTGAAAAGCGCCT
>JANPNT010000106.1:0-3417 GCA_031427655.1 Burkholderiales bacterium | reverse complement strand
TCCTTGAAGTTCAGCTTCACCGGCTGGTGGCTGGTGGTAGGCATGGCGGTTCCTCGGGAGGGCTGAACTTAGCGGCCTGGGCCCCGGGTCGGCCGAGCTGGATAGTCAAGGCGTCCGGGCGGCGGGGGTCTTGTCATTTGCGAGCAAAAAGCAAGACCCGGTCGCCTTGACCCTGTCGCCCTGTTGCTAGACCTGCGGGGCCCGCTCTCTGTCAGTGCCCCAGAACGCGACGACTTCCAAAACGTTGCCGCGGACCCTGTAGTAGACGTGACAACTGATGCGCTTCAGCAGCCACCGCCTGGCTTCTGGCGACTTGGTGGTGGTTTCCACTTTCGTCCCGATCCCGGGAAATTCAACAAGCAGCTTCAGCGCCTCATGCAGATCATGGGACACGGCGCCAACCGCTGCGAGACGGTTCTGGGCCCACCAAGCGGCGACTTCGTTGATCTCTCGCCTTGCGCGAGGCTTGATCTGGACAATCAGCGCCAAGATCAGCCGTGCTTGCGCAACTCAGCGAAGAGTTCCTCAGCCGAGATCCCATCCTCTCGGTCGGCCTCGTCCAGGGCGTCTTCCAGTTCCCTCTGCAGCGCTGGCGACAGGTGAACGGTGCCTTCTTGCCGCGCAACGAAGACACCGACCTCAGCCCCTTCGGGAAGCGAGCCATGATCGAGCACCACCTTGCCCGCGACCACTGTGCCTTTGACGACATGCATGTCCAAATCGTACTCCTTCAACGGCGGTGCTCCGCGCGAAAGACCCGGGCTGTGGGTTCAGTTCGGGTTGTTCGCACGCCGCTCGGCGCGCATGGTGGCGATCGCCTGCGCGACCTCCTCGGGTGACATGACAGTCGGCTCATCGACGGTGGCCATGCGGTCCATCGCGGTGAAGAGATCATCTACGCGCTGCGTCTTTAGCTGATCGCGCAGCCAGCGCTCCAGCCTGGCCGAGGACAGCAGCCCGGCGCGCTGCGCTTCCTGTGCGAGTTGGTCGGGCAAGGTGATCTGCACGGTCGTCATGGTCAGGCTTCCTGCTCGTTCATGCGTTGCTTGAGCTTCAGAGGGCTACGCGGTCAGGTTTTGTCATTTGCTAGCAAAAAGCAAGACCTTACCCCGCCACTCCCGCTTCAGGCCGAGAGTTTGTGCTTTTTCAGCCAGTCCTGGAGCGCGGCGTCGACGCGCGTTTGCCAACCGTCGCCAGTCGATCGAAACGTCTCGACCACATCTCGGGACAACCGAATCGTCACGCGCTCCTTCGTGGGCGCCTTCTGCGGACCGCGCACGCCGAGTTTGCTCTGCAGTGATGGCGGAAGTGAGGCGGCGCGCTTGAACTGTTGAATATCTGCGGTCTTGAGTTCACGTACCTCACCTAGCGGTTCAGTCAGCGGAGCGTGCTTGGGCATATCTGTTTACCTCGCGTGCGTTGGCCTTGCGGAAGCTGATGACACGAATGCCATCGTTCGTCTCGGTGAAGCACATCACGTGTACTCGATCGCCAAGCAAACCGATGGCAACGATTCGCGTCTCGTGGTAGCCCTTGCGCTCATCGACCCCGAAGAGCGCCGTCTCGAACGCGAAGTCTGCTGCTCGCTCAAACGAGAGGCCGCGGAGCCGGACGTTTCGCTCGTTCTTGGCTGGATCGAAGGAAATGTGCACGGCACAGATTGTACGTACGAAAAAAGGCAACGCGGGGATCTCTCTCTGGCGGAGCGCAAGGCGGAGGTCCACAGCAGGGATCTTGTCTTTCGCTAGCAAATAGCAAGACCCCAGCATCCCTTAACCCCAGCATCCCCATTCGCAGCCACGCGAGCATGTCCATCCTTGACATTTTTTGATACCCTGAGGACTTTCACAGCAGGGGTCCCACCATGGGCATGAACGTGAACCTCACCCCGCAGCTTGAGGCCATGGTCAGGTCGAAAGTCAGTTCTGGCCTGTACACCTCGGCCAGCGAGGTCGTCCGTGAAGCGCTTCGCCTCATGGAAGAGCAAGACCGCATGCGCGAGGCCAAGCTCGATGAGTTGCGTCGCGAAGTCCGCAAAGGCCTGGACAGTGGCCCGAGCGCGCCTTGGGACGCCGCCGCCGTGAAGAAGAAGGCGCGTGCGCGCCTTGCCTCGAAGTCAGCTGCAGCCGCCTAGATGGGCCGCGTGAAGCGCGGCTGCGCACGCGGCGGACGACCTACTGGAAATCTGGCTGTTCATCGCCGAGGACAGTGTCACAGCGGCCGACCGCTGGATTGATCGGTTGGATGAAGCCTTTTCACTGTAGGCCACCCAGCCGAAGATGGGGCGCGCTCGCGACGAACTGGCGCTTGGGCTTCGCAGCATGCCCTTCGGCCGCTACGTGGTGTTCTACGAAGCACTCCCCGATGGAATTGACGTGGTTCGCGTCCTACACAGCTCTCAGGACACCGACCCGCAGTTTCCAGCGTGACGGCGCTTTCTGCGGGGCGCGGAGGTCAGGTCCCAAGTAGCCGTTCCAGGACCTTGTGGACCAGCATGGCGCCCGCCAGGCGATGAACCACGACACCCCACGCCTTCGACAAGCCGCTTGCCGTCACCGCAGGGGCCACGCTGCTTCCCGCGGCATCGCGCGCCGTTGTGCCGCTGCAGAACGCCACCGCCAGCTTGTTCGCAGACGAACCCGGCCTTGCCGGGCTGGTGGGCCCCGGCCCAGACCCTGACCGGCGCCACTGCGGGCAGCTTCACGTCCTGGGCCCTCTTTCGGGCCGATGGCATCCAGGCGGCAACCATCGCCTGGGAAACACAGAGCGACCTCGACGTGACCGCCGCGACGCCGACCTTGTTCACGCTGCATCAGCAGGAAACCGTCACCGCGGGCCAGCACACCCTGGGCCGATGCCGGCTTGCGTACACCCCCGACAGCCGCGCCGACCTTGCCGACGGCCTGGCCCGCGGCGGCGACGTCAGCGCCAGCGGCAGCCACGGCGCCACGTTCACGGCGCTGGGCGATTCGTCGGTGCCGGTGTCGGGCAGCGACTGCTGCCACCCGGTCTGCAGCGTCGCCGCCGCAACCACCGCCGGCCCCATCACCGGGTTCCGGCTGGACGTGATGAAAGACGCCTCGCTGCCTTCGGGCGGGCCGGGGCGCGAGGCCTCGGCGGGCAACTTCCCCATGTCCGGGTTCATCGTCTCCTCGGTTCCTGAACCGGCCCGCGGCGCCTGCCTGGCAATCGGCCGCGCGGCCATGCTGGGCATCGGACGCGCCAGGCAGCGGCGCGTGCCGACCTGATGCGGAGTCGGGGGCCCGCTCAAGGCCAGCGCCGGCCGCTGCGTCAGCCCGTGCGGCGTACTTCGCTGCACTGATGCGGGCGCTGGTGGCGCCGCCGCGCCCGGGCCAGGCTTGTCCGCACCACCCGGCAAGCAAGCGACGCTTCTCTCGTTACAAATGAATCCAGAAT
>JANPNT010000105.1:0-3769 GCA_031427655.1 Burkholderiales bacterium | reverse complement strand
GCCGTTCTTGAACTGTTTGAAGTCACCCACGGTGGCGACTGAAGCAGATGCACCGATGGGGCCGATGCCCATAAGTTGGGTGGCCATCTTGACGGCGTCGTTGGCTTTGACGTGCGCAGATGTTCGCGCATCGCACCAAGCGACGTGAGCGTCCAGCTCACGCCATTGGGTTTGCGCTTGGCGCACCACCAAGCGGGCCAGTGCGTTCATCTCGTTGTCGGCGTCTTCGATGGTGTCGGACAAGTCAGCTTCGAGCGCTGCGGGGCCTTTGGCGAAGCCAAAGCAAAACTAGGCGAGCAGCCCGCGGATGCGGTTGATGCAGGCCACGCGGTCGGCCTTGTAGCCCTCACGCAGGCGGTGCACGCACAGCATGCTTTGCTGCTCGATGCTCTTGGCGGGCACGAAGTGCATGTGCGGACCGTTCTGGGGTCAAGACAAGCGGCTTCGCAGATGGCAGCGGCATCGTTGGCGTCGTCTTGCCGCTAGCTCCTTGTTTGCGGTAGGGGCTGACGAGTTGGGCCGCAATGATGCGGGCGTCCAGGCCCGTGGCGATGAGCTTGCGGCTCCAGTGATGAGCGCTGGAGCTGGTCTCCATGGCGACGATGCAGGCCGGCGGCAGTTGGGCGCACCAGGCGATGAATTTGTCGCGGTTCAAGGCGCGGCTGGCAAGCACGCGTCCGGCGCTGTCAACGGCGTGAACTTGGATGACGCGTTTGGCCAAATCGACGCCGACGCGAACGGCTTGGCCGCGTGCAGGCGTGGTGGTGGCGATGGTGGTGGTGACGGTTGCGCGCGGCGCTGCACCTCGTGTAATCTGCTCCACGAGACTTCCCCTTTCAGTGGCTTGTGATGGGTGACTTTGAACACCAACCATCTTGGCGCTTTCGCGCTCTGGCCTGAAGGTGGGAAGTCCCTTCACATTCCTCGTCGGTACGCTGACATCGGTCGCGGCGTTCGCACAAGCACCCGCAGCCGCACCGAGCGGCTTGACCGGTTTGTGCAAGGACGGTTCATACACGTCCAACGAAACGAAGAAGGGAGCCTGCGCGGGCCACAAAGGCGTGAAGGATTGGTTCGCGGCCGCCGCCGCAGCCCCGACTCCGGCCAAAACCACCGCTGCATCGGCACCGGCACCGGCGACGATGCCTGCGAAGACCGCACCCGCCGCCACCAAGACAGCAACAACAGCGCCCTCAGCGGCGCCGGCTGCCGGCGGTGGCCCAGGCCAGGTCTGGGTCAATTCAAGTTCGAAGGTCTACCACTGCTCGGGCACAAAGTACTACGGCAAGACCAAGCAAGGCGAGTACATGACTGAGGCAGCGGCCAAAGCGGCGGGCAATCACGCTGACCACGGAAAGGCATGCGCTTCCTGACGGTCCAAGCCTAGACATTGAGCGGTCAGGGACGGCATCCTTAACCACCAATTGGCTGCGTCGCACCACAGCGAAGGAGCCGCCAAGCAGCATGCAAACACGCATGCTCCGGTAAAAAAGGGTTGATGCAGTTCGTGACCTGCCATTGGCCAACAGCGTCGGGCTGGAACAACTCAGATGGGTGATCGAGCACCTGCTGGCCTAACCGAGGAGCATCGGGCAAGTCAAATCAGTGTTGCACACCGGCCGTCATGTGCAACACCTGAGCTGGTATGGAGGCAATATGATTTAGGCGCACATCTTCGCCCTGAAGGGTCCCGAGGCCGTGATCCCGGCGACGTTGCGTCAGCCCATGCACTGAAAGTGGAGTCGAGTCGGGTTTGCTAAATTGGGCGGCCAGCCGGCAGTCGCTGCTCAGGAAGGTGATGAATTCCGCCGGGCTCCGCGCCGTTGAAGCTCAGCGGCGATCTCGAACGCGATAACACGGGTGGCAGCGATTACGGGCACCGAGAGGAAGATTCCCACCACGCCGCCGATTTCCTCGCCGGCCAGCAGGCCAAAGAGCACGAGCAGCGGCGGCACTTCGACGCCGTCGCTCATCAAGTAAGGGTTTAGCACGTAATCCTGGAACAGACGGTAAACCGCGATCATCCCGATCAGCAGCAGCAGGTGGTCGTAGCCCGAGAACGTAGCGACGCCCAGGCAGGTCGCCACGGCAGCAAGCGGACCGATGACCGGGATGAACTCCAGCACGGCGGCCAAGGACGCGAGCAGCAAGGCATACGGCACGCGGATGATCGAAAATGCGATCGAGTAAATCACGAGTGTCGCGGCCGAGAGAATGAGCAGCGAGCGGATGTAGCGGCCGAGCAAAATATCCAGGCCGTCGACGATTCCGCTCCACATCGGACCGTGCGCGCCTCTTTGGGTCCACGCCAGGAACTTCGAGCACATTGCCTGTGCGTCCTTGACGAAGAGGAAAGCAAGGATCGGAATCAGGATCACGAAAATTGAATTGCCCGCCACGCCGAGAGCCACTTCTCCGACCCGCTTGGCAATCGGCAGGGCGGCCGATGCACCAGAAGCAAACTGCTCCTGCACTAAGGTGCCGAACCGAGTCCGAAAGGGGATCAGCCAATCCGGCAGCGGAATGCGGCTCAGAATCTGAGGATCGCGCATCAGCCCTGGCAGCTTGTTGGCCAATGCCGAGGCCTGCTCTGAAATGGGCGGACCGATGAGAAACGCAGCGATCACCACTGCGCCGAGGATCAAGGTAAAGACACTGGCCGTCGCGGCCGCGTGCGAAAAGCGACGCGGGGTGTAGCGTGTGAGGCGCTGCACCAAAGGGTAGACCATGTACGAGAAGAAAACGGCCAGCAAGAAGATGAAGAGCGTCTTCCTGATGGCATAGACCACCAGTAAGGCCAGCACGACAAGGGCGACAGTCCATGCGTATTGGGCAGCGCGCTGATTAAATCCGAGCATCACGGTTCCTCTTCGTGTCCTACGATGGTAAGTCGAGCTGCGACCCTTGCCGAGCGATGCAGCGGCTCGGACTCAGCCTTGTGCAGTCATGAGTGGTTGTTCGTTCAGCCTTCGGCCGAAGACTCACACCCATCCGCTTCACGGTCGGCAACCGCTCCGAACCAATCGGGTGGTGCGCCTATGCTCCCGCGAATGCCTGACATTGGAACAAAAACGGACCTGCTCCTGTCCCCCTACTGCGTCCTAGTGCTGCAAGGCGGCCGTCCGCTAGGAGCCTACCAGGCGGGCGTGTTCGAGTCCTTGAGTACCGTCTACACCCCCGATTCGGCGCGGACCGAAAGGCCGGTCTTCAAGGTAGCGAATTCAACACACCGAACCTCAGCCGCAACACGCTTCTCAACGGTGGCAGTCGGCAGTGCAGCGATTGCTGACAGTCGCCGCTGTCGGGCGTACGCTTGGTGAGCGCCAACAAGACGACATTCAGTCTGGAGGTCGGCAACGCTAGGAGCGTCAGCGATGCTGAGGTACAGCTGTCAATCAAACAGTGATGGCGCTGTCGGACTTCTTGAATGGCAGCTTCCTCGTTGCGCGATTGGCCCGCATCCGACTCTCAGCGGGCGTAGCCGCTGAGGCCCCGACGGCCCGCTGTGCATCGGAAAGCGGCCTGCCACCTCAGGGCCGTTTCGGAGAATCAGTGCCACAAAATTGGGTGCCGGGCAGTGGTCGGTCGTGTGGGCCGGCAACGACCCCAAGCGGTCCCCCGAAAGAACGTAAGCGGTCAATCAACCCCGTCCTAGCGGCGCAACGCCGCATGTGATGACCGCCGCGCAGCGGCCCTCATCAGTTCGCTGTGACGCCAATCGACCAAGGCAACAGCGCCTCGAAGTCGTCGGCCGTGCGAGCCAGGGGCA
>JANPNT010000104.1:0-2078 GCA_031427655.1 Burkholderiales bacterium | reverse complement strand
TCGGCGGCATGCAGTTCCTTCGGGCGTTGGGCGAACGGATCGGACTTAGCGTCCTTGTACATTCCAACGTAGCGGGCGCCTGTTGCCCGAGCCGCTTCCTGCACCTCGCGGTGCAGCTGCTGCGAGCGACGGTCCATCAACCAGGAAAGCGGCGGAAAGAAGAACGGCGCATTGCCCACGTTTCCGGGGGGCATGAGGATCACCCGCTTGCCACGCTCGCGCGCCAGTTCGGCCACTCGCTGAACATCGCTGCGCAGCTGGTCTGCATTGGTGAGGCGGATCACGTCGTTGCCGCCGCCTAGCACCAGCACGATGTCGAAGTTATCGCTAACGCCTTCGAGCTGCCTGGCGAACTCGGCATACCGGGCGCCGTCGGCAGCCTTGTTCACGACGCGAAGCTGTGGATGTAAGGTTGCCACCAATCCTGGCAGGCTGTGCCTGCCGTCACTGGCACCAGTGCCCACGGCAGTGCTGTCGCCGATCACCAGTAGGCTTGTCGTAGCGCTGGCGGGGGACACCTGGAACGGCTCGCTGGCTTTCGCCAGTTCCTTGGATGTATTGACGCGCCACGCAGCGCAACCGGCTGTAGCGGTGGCAGCGAGTAGGGCCATCCACAGCACGGGATGGCGGATCGAGCGAGAGAGTGGCAGTGGCAGTGGCATGGCGCGACGAAGAGTGGGTCAGATCGTGAATTTAGCACCTGAGCTGACATGGCGGGGTAGGAAGGGCCGCAGAGTCCATGACGGCGTTTGACTGCGACGCGATGGTTGCTTTCTTGCTTAATTTTTTAAAAAGCACCTCAAATGCTGCTGTCAGCTCGTTATGAGCACTGTTGGTGGGTTTCGTCGCCGACGTCAAGTTGACCACCCGCGCTGGCTTTGCCTGACCAGAGTCAAAGGTCCTGCAGCTCGTTTCCAAATTAAGAATGTTCTGCACCGTGGGTGGTCAGCCAATTTCGGCACACCCGTCTGTCAGTTTTCGGTCGGCGGCAACAGACGTACGCTACAAAATGACGAATGGTTGCTTCAGACTGGGAGCCGACATTCACTTAGAGCCTATCTCTGGCAGCTTTCGACGACATAGCGGAATTTTACGAATTTGAGCCGACTGCCCTAAAGCCGACATTGCTGATGGCCAACTGTAATGTCAGCAGGAGCAGACATTGAGAGCGGCCTTCCAATTCCTCATTGAAGCCGGCGGAGGAGCGTACAAAAGACCTTCACAGCTATGCGAACCTGTTCTGTGTCGATTACAGCTCAAGCACCGACTACCGCAGGGTTTTCGCCATTGGACATTTGCAACTCGCGCGTTGACATAGGCAACGAGGAAGTACCCAGGTGATTTGGCCGATGCCGCGACGGTTGTCCAGCATGCGCTGAATTTCTCTGCTGATCCCTTAAAGTCAATTGGCTGGCCCGAGCGTGGCTTTCATCATTGCCGTCTGCGACGAGTCAGCCAGGGTGTCACATCAGCGGTTTTTGCGTAATGCGCCAGTCCCATGGTGCTGCCGGGGTGACGTTCACCCACAGACCAGCATATCCAGCGCGAGCTTCCAGTTGACCGCGGCACATTCTGAATCGCAAAGCGTTTGTGCAATGGACCACGCAGCGTAGAACTACGGCGCCAGTTCGATCACCGTCACGGCAGCACCTGCGGTGGCCAGCTGCTGCAGCGTTGACTCGAGAAGTGTCAGTTGTTCGTGGTTCAAAAATCCCGCGCGGACGTACGTACCAGCGCAATAGGTATCGGGTTGTCAGCGCAAGCCATTGGCCGGGCTGGCAACGGTGATGGCGTCCCGGCGAAATAGTCGGCGAAGGGTCCCAAGCCCGCTCCGCCTGCGTCAAGGCTTGCCGCAACTTTGTGCAGGGCCGACTGATTGTGTTTACCGGTTGTGATCAATACCAACCTTGCGGCAACTAATGCCCGCCCGCACTAGATAAACAGGGTTTGCCAGCACACGCAGAACGGGTCCTACAATGGCGCCGTACCGACCGCCGACGTTGGGCACTCGTGCCCCCTGTCACATGCACTGCATCAATGCCCAGTCGTCTACACAGAGATACACATGACCTTTGCCC
>JANPNT010000103.1:0-2254 GCA_031427655.1 Burkholderiales bacterium | reverse complement strand
GGCCCCTTGCACAAGGCTATAGTGGAAATTGGTTGATGCGAACTAACCCGCATCGACCCGCGACGCGTTAGATTAAAAAACGCCGATGAAATTCGGCATATTCAGGAGACAAGTACTATGCACACGACGAACAACATCTTCAAAGCAAGCGCAATGGCGACGGCGGTTTTTGCGCTGTTTGGCTGCGGGGGCGGCGGGGGAGCAGCCGAGGCGATTAACGCCAAACCAACTTTTGGGGGCGTCATGTCAACCACCAGCTTTGATGGCGCCAGCAACGACCTGCTCACGGCCGGCTTGGGCAAAACCGGCTTGGGCGGCACTGCACCGGTTGCAGTTGACCCGCTCAACCCTACGCCGGCCGAGCTGCGAAAGATTGCGATTTTCAACAACTACCGGGCGATTCTCGACATCAGCGCCAGCGGCGGCTACGGCGTGCTCTACGGCCCGAATGTGGATGCCAAGGGCGTGGCGACCGGCAGCGAAGGCAAGATTGCCGGGTTTGAAACCCTGGCCTTTTCGGACGACGGCAGCGGCACGCAAAACATCACCCTGATGGTGCAAATCCCGGCGACTTTCGATGTCGCCAATCCGTGCATCGTCACCGGCACGTCGAGCGGCTCGCGCGGCGTTTACGGTGCCATTGGGTCTTCGGGCGAGTGGGGTCTGAAAAACAACTGCGCCGTCGCCTACGCCGACAAGGGCACGGGCACGGGTATTCACGACTTGCAAAACAACACCGTGAACCTGCAAAACGGTACCCGCGCCGACGCGGCCACTGCTGGCAGGGCATCAATTTTCACCGCGATTCTCACGGCTGTGGAGCGCGCCGCCTTCAATCTGGCATCGCCGAACCGCTTTGCCGTGAAGCACGCGCATTCGCAGCAAAACCCTGAAAAGGACTGGGGCAAGTGGACGCTGCAATCGGTCGAATTTGCCTACTATGTGCTCAATGAGCGCTATGGCAACCTGGCCAACGACGGCCAGCGGCGACTGAAAAAACTTAACCCCGCCAACACCATTGTGATCGCGTCGAGCGTGTCCAACGGCGCAGGCGCGGCGCTGGCGGCAGCCGAGCAGGACACCGAAGGCCTGATCAGCGGCGTGGCCGTAGCCGAGCCGCAAATACAGCTCGCGCCCGATGCGCGGGTTTCGGTGAAGCGCGGCGCCAACACGTTCGCAGGCACAGGCCGCACGCTTTACGACTATTCGACGCTGGCCAATTTGCTGCAGCCGTGCGCGGCGCTGGTTTCGCCAGGCGCAAATGCTTTCAACACCATCAGCACGCCGCTGGCGACCAACCGCTGCGCCGCGCTGCAGGCAGGCGGCGTCATTACCGGTGCCACCACCGCCTTGCAAGCCGCCAGTGCCCTGGCGCTGTTGCAGGCGGCTGGCTGGCAGCCCGAAAGCGATGTTTTGCACGCCGCGCATTATGCTTTTGCCGTCCCCGCTGTCACCTTGACTTACGCCAATTCCTATGGCCGCTTTAATGTTCAGGACAATCTGTGTGGTTACAGTTTTGCCGCCACTGGCACAGCCGCGTCCGCAACGCCGAACGCACCCGTTGCGGCCAGCGCCGCAGCGCTGGCAGGCTCGTTTGGCACCAGCAACGGTGTACCGCCAACGGTCGGTATCAACATCGTCAACAACCTTAGCGTGGGCGGCCCGCTGCTCGATGCGGCTTCGGTGTCAAGCAGTGGCGCGCAGGACTACAACGTCGCTGGAGCACTATGCCTGCGCGAACTGAGCACGGGCAGCAGCGCCAACGCGCTGCGCGTGCGGCAAGGGGTTGGCGAAGTGCTGCGCACCGCCAACCTGCGCGGCAAGCCAGCACTGATTGTGCATGGCCGCGCCGACGCCCTGGTGCCGGTCGCGCTCACCTCGCGGCCCTACTTCGGTCTGAACAAGCTTGTGGAAGGCGGCAGCAGCCAGCTGTCGTATATCGAGGTTGCCAACGCGCAGCATTTCGACAGCTTCCTGGGCTTTTCCGGCTTTGGAGACCGCTTCGTGCCGCTGCACCGCTACTACATCCAGGCCATGGACCTGATGTACGCCAAGCTCAAAACCGGCGCAGCGCTGCCAGAAAGTCAGGTCGTGCGCACGGTGCCGCGCGGGCTGAACGGCGCAGTCGCCAACCCGATCACGGCAGCCAATGTGCCGGCCATCAAGCTAACAGCCAATGCAGCCGACCGCATCAGCTTTGCCGGCAACGTGGTGACGGTGGCTGATTGAGGTAGCTGAAAGCTGTTAAAAGCAA
>JANPNT010000102.1:0-2064 GCA_031427655.1 Burkholderiales bacterium | reverse complement strand
GTGCAGGCCAGCGTGGCTCTGCTCATCGTGGCCCTGATCATTGACGTGGTGAAAAAGGACGCAGCTGCAGGCTCGTGGCAAGAGTCGCACTTTCGCTGGCGCATTCGCTCGGTGCTGTGGGCTGGCGGTCTGTATTTGGTGACCATGCCGCTGTGGATCTTGTTGATCGCACCTGGCTGGATCGCCTGGGCGTTGATCTCGGTCTGGTTTTTGTACCGTGTCGTGCGCGGCTGGGTCAACCTCAATGGCAACCAGCCGATGCCTTCATGACGAATCAACAAGGCGCGCAAGAAGGCGCAAAAGCGGACTGCATTTTTTGCAAAATCGTCGCGGGTGAAATTCCCAGCCGCAAAGCCTATGAAGACGACGACATTTTTGTGTTTCACGACATTCACCCTGCCGCGCCCGTGCATTTTTTGATGGTGCCGAAGCGCCACCTCGCCAGCTTGTCCGACGCGACGTCCGAACATGAGCGCGTGCTGGGCAAGATGATGGTCTTGGCACCGAAACTCGCGCTGGAGCAGGGTGCGATGAACGGCTTTCGCAGCGTCATCAACACCGGGCCCGATGGTGCGCAAGAGGTTTATCACTTGCACATGCATGTGATGGGCGGGCCACGGCCGTGGTTAAAGGGCTGACCGCTTACAGCGCTCATTTAGAATCAAGCTACTGTTTTTTGGAGAAAAGTCATGGGTTCATTCAGTGTTTGGCATTGGCTCATCGTGCTGCTGATCGTCGTGCTGGTGTTTGGCACCAAAAAGCTCAAGAACATAGGTGCTGACCTCGGCGGCGCTGTGAAAGGCTTCAAAGACGGCGTGAAAGACGGAGGTGCCAGCATGGACGCTGCGCCAACCGCTGCTCCCAACGCACAAGTTACCGCCAAGCACGCCACGGACGCCAACACCGTCGATGTGGAAGCCAAGACAAAGTCGTGATTCCAATTGATAGGGCGATGGGTTCAGTCGGCCCCACTTGATTGATTTTGGATTCGACAAGATCGCCCTGATTGGCGCGGTTGCGCTCATCGTGATCGGCCCCGAAAAGCTGCCACGTGTGGCGCGAACGGTGGGCCATTTCATTGGCAAGGCACAGCGTTATGTGTCGGACGTCAAAGCCGAGGTGAACCGCTCGATTGAGTTGGATGAACTCAAAAAAATGAAGAGCACGTTTGAGGACGCAGCGCGAGATGTGGAGAAAACAGTCTCCAACGAAATTCACCAAACCACATCTGACTTGAACAATTTGGGCAACAGCTGGGCCGGCACAGCCGCCACCAACACGCCCATGCCCGACCACAGCGGGCAACACGATAATCTGCGCCCGCCGCTCGAATACAAGCACCCCAAAAAGCGTTGGCGCTTGAAGCAAGCCGCCATGCCGCAGTGGTACAAGCAGCGCAACGGCATACGCGGCAAAGCGCAGTCGGGTGCAGCGCGCGTGGCGCGGTATCGGCCTCGTCAAAGCTCGACATGAGCGCTGACGATCCAAGGTCTGACGGCACCAAAGCGGACGAGCTCGCTGGCACAGAGCAACCTTTCGTCACCCATCTGGTCGAGCTGCGCGACCGCTTGATCCGAGCGGTGCTGGCAATCGGCATTTGTTTTGCGGCGTTGTGCCTGTGGCCTGGCCCCGGGCAGATGTACGACTTCTTGGCTGCACCCTTGGTCGCGCAGTTACCGCCGGGTGCCACGCTGATCGCGACCAACGTCATCTCGCCGTTCGTGGTGCCGCTGAAGATCACCCTGATGGCGGCTTTCATGCTGGCGCTGCCGGTGGTGCTGTATCAAGTGTGGGCATTTGTGGCGCCGGGCCTTTATCGACACGAAAAAAAGCTGGTGCTGCCTTTGGTGGTCTCCAGCACGTTATTGTTTTTATTGGGCGTGGCGTTTTGCTACTTTTTCGTGTTCGGCCAAGTCTTCAAATTCATCCAGAGCTTTGCACCGAAAAGCATCACCGCCGCACCTGACATCGAGGCCTACCTCGGCTTCGTGCTGACCATGTTCATCGCCTTTGGCGCAGCCTTCGAGGTGCCGGTGGTGGTGGTGGTGCTGGCGCGCATGGGCC
>JANPNT010000101.1:0-3967 GCA_031427655.1 Burkholderiales bacterium | reverse complement strand
GATTCCAATTCTGGTTGCCCGCGACCGGTCTAGCGGTGGTGGTCTAGCGGCTGACTTTCTTCTGGAGGCGGTGCCCAAGGCTTGTTTGAACCAAGCGCTCGAGTCGCGCATCCAAAGCGATGCTGTGCTGTGCTGTGCTGTGCTGTGCTGTGCTGTGCTGTGCTGTGCTGTGCTGTGCTGTGCTGTGCTGTGCTGTGCTGTGCACGGACGGCTCGGCGGCCACGGCTGTGGCCAAAGAACTGTGCGTCCAGCACGAGGCTGTGAACCTGAGCACCGGTGAACGCGTTCGCGGCCCCTGGCACATCCAAAACGCCAACGCGTATCACGGCAGGCTCAAAGCCTGGCTCGCTCGGTTCAAGGGCGTCGCCACGTCTCACCTGGAAAGCTACCTCGGCTGGTTTCGTGCGCTCAACCGCGCCAGTAAAAGCAGGCTGAAAACGGCTCCGATGTTGGCCTTGGCGGTGGGGCTCGATCAACATCACTAATCAATGCGTAAAGAGCCGAGAATTTAGCCAACAATATTTGTCACTCGCGCGACATTTACTAGGGTAAATACCACCGCTCGGGCAGTTCCCTGGGCCTACAGTACTTTGGCCTCTAGCAATTTATTTGTGTTTGTTGGCGGCAACACTATTTTGTGTCAATTCAAATTTAGGAGTTCGTATGAAGTGTTTTAAGCTGGCCGCGATTGCCGCTACGGTTGCCGCACTGGGAGCAACTGTTGCAAACGCTCAGGACCAAAACCTAGAGAGGTTGAAGGGTATGGGCAACACCGCAACCAGTATGAATATTGCGACGGTTCCCCAGGAAGGCAAGAATGCGGATGCAATCCGCGCCAACCTGAAGAAAATCAAGCTACCCGATGGTTTCAAGATTGAGCTGTATGCGGTGGTGCCTGATGCCCGCTACATGGCGGTGGCACCATCGACCAACATGCTGTTTGTCGGAACCCGCAAAACCACAGTGTGGGCTGTGACCAATCGCAACAATGGCGATACCGCGACCGAAGTCAAAGCGTTTGCACCATCGATCAAATTCAACAATCCCAATGGCGTTGCATTCACCAAAGACGGATTCCTGATCGTCGCTGAATCCAACCGCATCCTTAGCTTCCCCGCTGCCGAGTTTTTTTATGAGGGCCCCGACGTTGCGGTTGGTGTAGTCGTTCCTGAAGGCAAGCTGATTCCGGTCGAAGAGCAGTCGTTCAACCACACCGGCCGGGTTGTCAAAGTGGACAAGGACGGCAAGATTTTCGTGAACCTCGGCCAACCTTATAACGTGCAACCTGCAGACAAGGTCGCACTCTATGAAAACGTGGGCATTGGTGGCATCGTGCGTTACAACGGCTTGGACGGAACCGGACGCATGGTCTACTCCAAAGGCATGCGCAACCCTACCGGGCTGTCTATCGGACCCAAGGGTGATATGTGGGCCACTGATCAACAGGTGGACGGATTGGGCGATGACATCCCTCCTGGCGAGTTGAACAAACTCACAAAGGCGGGTGAGCACTTCGGCTTCCCCTACTACAACGGGCATTTCAAAGTTGCTGGCTCACCGGCAGCAATGGATCTCAAGGACATGAAAGAACCTGCTGGCCACATCTTCCCGCAAGTCGAGTTTCCTGCACACCAAGCGCAGCTCGGATTGACACACTACACAGGAACAACTTTCCCCAAGAAGTACCAAGGCGGCTTGTTTGTAGCAGCCCACGGTTCATGGAACCGTAGTGTGCCTAGCGGCTACCTGATCAACTTCGTGCCAATCAAGGCCGATGGCAATGCAGGCCCGTCCGAAGTGTTTGCGGACGGCTTTTTGGACAAGACAACAGGACGCGCACTGGCCCGTCCTGTGGATGTGGCCAATCTGCCAGATGGCTCCATTCTGGTGTCTGACGACTACGCAGGCGCGCTTTATCGCATCAGCTATAACGGCAACTGATAGCCGTTATCAAAGGCCTTGTGCCTTTGATTGAGTCCAATACTGGGCCCATTTGAGGGTCCAGTATTTTTTAATAGGTTCACCATGAAGAACGCTTTCTTTATTTGCCTCTTTTTTGCAGTATTTAATTGCCATGCAGATGATGTGGCAGCAGGCCGCGCGAAATCAGATACAGCGTGCTCCCTGTGCCACGGTGCAAACGGCATCTCCACACTTCCCAATGCACCCAATTTGGCAGGTCAGCAGGCCATTTACGTGACCGAGCAGTTGCGCAACTACCGCAGCGGAAAACGCCAGAACGAAGTCATGAACGTGATCGCAAAGAATTTGACTGATCCGGAGATTGCACAACTTGGTGCCTGGTTCAGCGCCATCAAAGTCAACGTCGAAACACCTTGATTTTCGAGGCCAACAAGCCCGTGCAGCCACCGGCTTTACACGGCACGCGAAATCAAGACCGGAAACTAACCCTACGCCGCTGGCGTCACTGAAGGAGATGCGAAATGAGTCTTGACCGCCGCATTGATGCCTTTGAGGCATAGCCTGGAGCCGAATATGCCGAGCTTGTCGAATGGGGGCCGGGCCACGAACACTTTCCGACGATGATCAAGGGTGAACTGAAGAAGATAGTCGAGGACATGCGAGACAGCGGCAGTGGCCGATTGCTCGTGCGACCAGCAACGATGACTACCGACGCTGCGAACGTCACTGTAAGCGGTTGACAGTGGGGATTTGTGTCAGTGCAGGTATTCCATGGAGCACTTGATGCGTGCGTTATCTGACCGGCGGAGTTGCAGGCTGCAAAAGCTGCTGCGTTAACGTCGCCTAGATGTGGGAAACCGGCCGTTCAAGTGCGCGGATCGAAGACCCGGAATCGACCAAAAGGCGAAGTTCACGTCCCTAATTGGGTAACCGCAAAGTGGACTGTCGGTTCTGGCGGTGCTGTGGCGGTGCGGGCCCTTGCCGCGGAAGGGTGCCCAGAGTAGATTCTGCTTCTAACCAAGCTCCTTTCTTCAGTCTGACCGAGGTACGGTGCCAGAAGCCGGCGCCCGGAAGCGCCGGGCGCCCCGCAGCAAAAACGCCGCGGTGCAAAGTGCGCTCCCGCATAAAAGGTTGCGGCGGAGCCGAATGTTTCCCACAACAGGCCCGCAAGGACACTGGCAAACAGCATGTCAAGCCCACCCACGAGGTTGAAGAGGCCATACGCGGTTCCGCGAAAGTCGTCAGGCGCCGGATCGGCGACCATTGTTTCGAGCCGCCTCTGTGTCAGGCGTCACAGGACAACGGTCCGAGCGTTCTCGACGCCCACTGGAGCAAGATTGAGGCAAAGCTTTTAAAAAAATATCACCGCCCATCGCCATCAGCGACAAGGAGAAACTTTGAAACTCAATCTGCTCTTTCTGCTTAGTGCGGTAGCTTTATCGGCATGCAGTCTTGAAGCGCACCGCGTCCGAAGTATCCAAGTAGCCAGCGCTATTTACAGCGTCGAGGACGGGACCATACCGTGCAATGTAACTGCGAGGGTAGCGGGTATCTGCAACGGCTTGGCTAGCTGTACTGTCTCGGTGCAGAGCGCGCTCTGTCACATGGGAGATCCGGCACCCCCGCTACAGAAGCTCCTCTCCGTTCACTACTCGTGTCACGCTGCCGGCACGCTGCGAGCGACTGCCGTGGAAGGCAAGACACTCACTCTCGTGTGTTTACAGTGACGCCTTGTATCTTCGTGGATCTCGCGGAGTGTCTTGACGGAGCCTTTGGTGTCCGAACGCCTCGTCCGCTTCTACCATCATCTGCCTGCCCGAACATGCGGCGCCAGCCAGCCGCTGCGTAGCCACGTCACACTCGGCCGTGCCGTCCGAGGTTCCGGCCTTCACGTTGACCACCCAGCCGTGGCAATCGTCCGTCAAGACATAGTGCAGGTCGTTGGCAGCGCCGCCGCGCACTGCACGCCCAGCTAGCCCTCAAGCCGGAGAGGAAGGCGCCTGAGCCGATCGTCAACGGAACGTAAGGCGCAAATCGAGGACCG
>JANPNT010000100.1:0-5980 GCA_031427655.1 Burkholderiales bacterium | reverse complement strand
TGGACAAAGCCTTGCTGCGCTTGGACCCAACGCGCACCTCAGTCAAGCCCATCGCGGCTGACACGCAGCGCGCCTTGGCCACGGTCACGGGTGTGAACGTGGGTGTGAACGTGGGTGTGAATGCAGGTGTGAATGCGGGTGTGAATGCAGGTGTCAACGCGGGGGTCAACGCGGGTGTCAACCTAGGCAAAGTGAACCTCACCGATGCACGCCAGTTCAACAACGCCACCTTGTTCGCATCGCTGCCGGTGAATGCCTTGCAGACCGACCCGAAAGTGGTGCCGTCCACTTTTGCGTTGAACGCTGGCTTTCAGTTTGTGCAAACCGGTTCGGCTGCGGTGAGCAACATCGTGAGCGACATCGTCACCGTCACCCTGCCACCAGCCACGCGCAAACGCGAGGTACTGATGCGCTTTGCCTTGGCCACGCGCGGCACGCAGGCGCTGATGCGTGACGGCTTTGCGGCCAGCTTGGTCGATGTGCGCCCGGTGGACTTTGCGGTGAGCGCCGCCGCTGCCGTGGTGCGCATCCGCAGCAACCCCAGCGCCACGCTGGCGGCGCGGCTTCAGTCGCTGGTGTCAGTGGCCGGTTCATCTGTTGCCAGCAGCAATTTTTTCGTCGGCCAGTACCTCGCCGCTGACGACTTCGCAGCCCAGCAGGTGTTCATGATGCCGGCCTTGTTCGACCGCGTGATGGCTTGGCCCAAGCTTCTTGAGCCCATGTACCAAGCATTGGCGCGGCACGACAAACAAGCCTTCATGCCGGGGGTGGACGGCATTCCGGAAGACACCATCATGTTGGTGAAGGTGAACCAGTTCTTCATCGACAGCTTCATGGTCGGTGCCAACCACGAGATGAACCGCGAGCTGCTGTGGCGCGGCTTTCCCACCGATTTGCGCGGCACGCCGTTTCAGCGTTTTTGGGGCCGCCTGACGGTGAACCCGGGCCAGCCCAACACCACGGTGGACGACATGCAGCCCATCCACCAGTGGGGCAAACAAGCGCTGGGCAAGCGGCTTGACAGCAACTTCCCGCCGCTGCCCACCCAGCCCGGCGAGCCGCCACCGCAGCGCGTGGCCCTGCTCGTCAAAGGCCAGTTGCTGCGCCGCTACCCCAACACAGCCGTGTACGCATGGCGGCGCGTGTCGCCCAAGCCTGCCGCAGACCAAGTTCAGCTGCAAAAAAATGGGGACGGAAGCGCGGTGGACGGGGCCATCAAAACACCCATCTTCGCGGGCTTCATTGACCCCGACGTCACCTTCTTTGGTTTTGACATTGCGCAAGCCGAAATCAAGGACTGGTGCTTTGTGCTGGAAGAACAAATGAGCGAGCCCCGCTTTGGCTTTGACGTGGGCGACCCCTTCCCCGGCCAACGTGGCTTGAAGCGAGACATGCTTCGAGACACGCAGCGAGACATCCAGCGCGCCCTCAACCCCAGCTTTGGTATGCAACCGCGCACCGCGCTGACCGAGCACTTGGCCATGCTGGCACCGCTGGCGACCACCGACCCAATCAAGCAAAAGTACAACCCCTGGAAGGCCATGAGCTGGGACCACGTGGGCGTGAACGCCGGGGCTTATGTCAGCGTGACCGACTTGAAGGCCGTGAACTTGCCGGGCTTCGTGGCCTTTCCCAAACTGGAAGACGGCACCACCGCAGCGCACATCGCCAAGGCCCTGATCCAAACACCGTTTCGCGCCTATTACGTGGGCGATGACCTTGCGCCCTGAGTGACTACGCAAACGCCCATGCAAACGCACACGCACACGCAAACGCAAACGCCCACGCAAACGCACGCAAAAGCGCAAACCCCAACGCGGAGACCGCCATGCCCGTCTTGAAACTTGACCTCGAAGAAATCAACGCTGCGCGCCGCGATCTGACCGGGCTGCGCGATGCCCAGCGCGCCGCCAGCGCCGCGCTGTTGCAAGCGCAAAGCGTGTTGGAGTCGCTTGTCAGCAGCGGCGCCAACCAGCAGCGCGCCCAACAACAAGCAGCCATTGACCGACTGAGCGCGCAAGTGCGCGAAGGCAAAACCGGCACACGAGAGCGCATCAGCCAGATCGCTGCGCTGTCTGAAAAGCTGCGCATGCGCCAAGAAGACCCTGCCCATTTGGTGCAGTCTTTGTCGACCCACCAACCCGTGATGCTCATGCCCGTGGCGGTGCAAACGCGCTACACCGAAGACACGAAGCAGTTGATGATTCGCGTCTACCCCGACGCCTTGCACACCATGGCGCACGAGCCGGGCCTGACGCTTGCCGAGCTGGAAGATGGCAAGGCGTATTGGCGCTTGCGTTTTGCCACACCGATCGACAGCGCATCACCGTGGGCAGAAATTGCACGGCGTCACCGGCCCGCGCGGGCCGCCTGGATCGTGCGTCAAGTGCAGCCCACCAACTTGGCTGAACTCGATGACACGCTGAACACGTCTGAGCTGCAAGCCACCTTCAACGACGAGGCCGTGGTGATGGCCGACCCAAAGGCTCAGGCGGTCTATGCCACCGCCCTGCCCGACCGGTTTGTGGCCATTGGCTTTCAGCGCAGAGACCAGGGCGAGGTGGAAGTGTTTCGGGTGTGGGGCAGTGCCGTGCCCGACTTGCTGCCGATGTCGCCGGTGTTTGATGCGGCGCAAGCCAATGCACCCACACCGGCACCCGCACCGGCACCCGAAGCGCCCGAGGAATACGACGCTTTCGGCGACGAGCTGGCCTGGATGCTGAACTTCGATGAAGCCGTGAAAAACGGCATGGGCATACGCGTGACAGAACGCGATTTACGCAGAGGCGGCCGCCTGCATGGCGGCCTGTCCAAGCTCATCGTGTTGGGGGTGGACTGGACGCAGTCGCCCAACTCCGCCGCCGAGCTGGTGGCCGAGTTGCTGGACAGCCATCAAAGCAGTGCCGGTTTGAAGTTTGTGCCCCAGGGCACGCCCACCAACAACACCAGCGCCGCACGCGCGAATTACGCCGAAGACGGCGGCGACTTGAACACCGCGCTCAACCCGACAGCAGCCGCAGCGCGAGCCGCCGTGGTGGCCGACGAACTGTCGGCTGCAGGGGCCAGGTTTCAGCAGTTCTTGGGTTTGCCAAAAGAGCTGTTTGACGCCGGCTTGATCCCCGGCGGCGACCTTCAAGAAGGGGCCACTGCGGGCCACATGCTGAACGCTTTGTGGAAGTCAACCTTGGGCTACACGCTGCGACATTTTTGGAACCCGATCGACAGCGCGCAGAGCTTGCTCAGCGACAGTTCCATCGATCAGTTGCGCGCATGGTGCGTGCGTTATTTGCGCCCCAGCGGGCCGCTGTCGGCCCTGCGCGTGGGAAAGCAGCCCTACGGAATTTTGCCCGTCACCGCGCGCGGCTACGTGGCGCACGCCAATGCGCCGCTGGAGCGCGAAGTGGCACAGGCAGCCACCTGGTTTCGCGGGTGTTTTGAGCGCGTTCAGCACAAGGTGCCAACCTTGCAAAACCCCAGCGCCGAAAGTTTGCACCAAGTGCTGGCGATGCAGCCTTGGTCGGTGGCCAAAAACTATTGGCAGGTGATGGGGCCGGCGGCCGCGCAAAACTTTCCCGAACTGAAAACATTCGCCGCGTGGCAAAGCCAATTCATGGCCCTGAATTTGGAACAGCTTCTCATCGGCAAATCCATCACGGCAAACCTGCCGTTTGTGGCCACCTGCACGGTGGTGCCCAAAGCCCATTCGCTGAACGGCGTGCCATGGGTCATGCGCGACATCGACAACGCCACGCGTGAGTTAGAGGGCGCTGCCCGGCTTCCCGCAGAGGGCAACTTCATTGCTGCGCTGCTGAAAATTTTGACCACGCCTGCCACCAATGTGCGGGCGCAAATTTTGGCGCGCCAAAACGCGGTGTCGCTGTTGGAAGCCATGCTGGCGTTTGCGGCAGACGAAGAATTTTTGAGCGCCGGTCATCGCCTGCTGCTTGAGCATTTGCAGCGCCTGCCCAACTTCACTGCCACCATGAAGGCATCGGCCCAGCGCATGCGCGTGTCCGAATACGTGGGCACCGACAACACCCAGATGATGGGCGACCAGCACGTGATCGGCCACGCCAAAGCGGTGCTCGGACTTCAATTGGCGGGCACCACCGGCACCGACACGGTGGAGGAATTCATCGGAGCCAAGTTGTCCACGGTGAAGTTGAACTTCCCGGAGCACATGAGCAACATCGCCAGCTTCAACGACAGCTTGGCCGCGCTGCAAGACCGCCCCGTAGCCGAGCTGAGCATGGCCTTCAGAACCACACTCGATCTGTACGCCCACCGCTTGGACGCGTGGATCACCTCACTCGCCACGCGACGCTTGGATCAAATGCGCGACAGCGCGCCCAAGGGCTTGCACATCGGTGCGTTCGGAGTGGTGGAGAACCTGGTTCCCGATTCACAACAACAAGGCAATCAAACGCTGGACAGCTTGGGCTATGTGCACGCGCCGTCGCTGCAACAAGCCACCACCGCCGCCATTTTGCGCAGCGGTCATGTGGCCAATCGGCAGCATGGCTCTGATGTGTTCAACATCGACTTGCGTTCGCGCCGTGTCAAGCGGGCCAAGCGTTTGCTGGAGGGCATGGCCAATGGCCAGTCGATGGCCGCGCTGACGGGTTATCGCTTCGAGCGCGGCCTGCGGGACGCCAGCTTGTCGCAGCACATTCTGGAATATCGCAAGCAATTCCCGTTTGCGCCCGCTGGGCCTGCAGCGGCCGACCAGCCCAAAGAGGCCATCTCAACCCGCGACGTGGTGGACGGCGTGCGCTTGCTGCACGCCTACCGCACTGGTGGGACCGGCGGTGCCGGGGGCATGGCGGCGGTGCGCCCGGCCGTTGGCGTGCCCGTGTCTGACGACCCCAAAACGCAACTCATCTTGAACGATTTGCTGGACCAGATGGACGCCGTGTCGGATCTGTTGATCTCTGAAAGCGTGTTCCAAATGGTGGGTGGCAACCTGGACGGTGCCAGCGCCGCCATGACCGCCATCGACAAGCAAGAACGCCCGCCCGACACCCGCGTGGCCGACACCCCGCACTCGGTGCGCGGCTACACCCAGCGCGTGGTGGTGGCGCTGAGTTCGGGCGACGCCGGTGCGTGGCAGTCGCCAGACTTGGCCGCGCAAGATTTGTTGGCGCAGTTAGAGCCGCGCTTGAACGCCTGGCTGGCGCGTTTGTTGGGTAACCCCGCCCGATATGTTTTCTACGCCCGCGTGTTGCGGCGCGAACGCGTGATCAACCCGAGGCTCGCCAGCCCCACCGACAGCTGGAAAGACACCGGCAACACCGTGTCGGTGAGCCTGCCCGAGCTGGGCATGTCACCGCTGTGGTTGGTACTGAACGGAGAATCGGAACAGGCCGGACAAGGCTCGGGCCAGAGCGCCGTGCAAGAGCGCTTGGCTACGTTGCTGGGCGTGAAAGCAGGTGCCAAATTCCCTGGCGTGAAAGGCGACGAACTCGCTTTGGTGTTGGAAGCCAACGCCCCGGCCGATGCAGCCGAAGGCAGCTTGGGCTTGGTCGCCTTTGAGTCGTTTGCGTGGTTGCTGCGCCGCTTGTTGAACAAGAGCAGGCCGCTGCGCCGCATGGACATGGTGCTGGCCAAAGACGGCGTTGAAACCGCTGCGCTGTTGGCCGACGGCGACTTCGCGGGTGTTGATTTGCCCGAGTTGAAAGCCCGCCTGCTGGTGGCCGACAGCGCCGCCCAAACTGTGCTGGATGCCCTGACGGCGGCCTTGCCGCCTGCGTCGCTCGACCTTGACGGCGTGGCCGAACTCGACCCCAAGGCCGCCTCCAGCATGGCCCTGTTTACCGCCATTCGGGGTGCCTTGCAACAAGCCTATCAACTCGGTTGGCGCAGCGCCTTGGCCACTGGCGCGGTGCCCGAAGTGGGCCGCAATGCGCAGGGCGAACAAGTGCTGCCCGCCGACTCCTTGGTGTTGGTGGTGGCACGTGGCCGCGCGCTGTTCAGTGAAGTC